>CAYOTG010000137.1:0-3649 GCA_964406825.1 uncultured bacterium | reverse complement strand
AATTATTTTTCATCTGAAATTTCTAATACTTCAATAGGACATATATAAACACATAGATTGCAATCTATACATATGTCATGTTCAATATTTATAGAAGCTTCTTGTACTTCGATACAATCAGGTGGGCAAACAGAAATACATGTACCACAAAAATCACATTTATTGTCTATTATATTAATCATTATCAATTAGAAAGGTAGGATAATGAGTATCAAAACGATGCCAATAGTAGTATTTACTAAGATAAAAAACAATAATTACAGCTATTCCTAAATAGGGGAAAATGGTTGCAGTAAAAAAATTAAATATAAACACAGGATATTTAATGGCTCTTATCATATCTTTATCCATATTTCTTAATAAAGCATATAAGTAAAAAGGAGTTGATACCAAAGTACATACTGATAATAAGGGCTCATTTATAGAGATACTAATCATTAGTATTAGAATTAATAAAACTGTAGATATGAGAAAAACAATACGCCTATCACTAAATGTATCCTCACTACTCTCTGAAACTTCTATAAATAAAAAAACAGTTAAATAGCATATAGAAAAAAGAAATAGTATCAACCAAGAAACATATGAAATAGATATTAAATTTAATGAAAAATAATTTCCTCTAGATACCACAACAAAAAAACCACTAAATAACAAGAGTATTCCTATAACAGTATTCGATAAACATTTAATCAATAAATTATTCTTTATCTTTCGATTATATGAAAATTGCCAAAATACGTATAGAGCTACACCTAATAAGAAATTATATATATTAATCAATAATAATAAAACCAAGCCCATAAATAGTGAAATTTTAGATAATAGTTGTACTATGTTTTTATCAAGATATTCATATTGATTTAATATTTCTTGATTTTCTTTTATAAATATTGTCCCCATGATACAAGTCATAGATACGAATAATAAACAAGTTTTAAAATCAAATTCAAACATCCATTGAGGAATCTGATGATTTGATAAATAGGCAGTATACATTCCTAAACAAATCATAACCCATACAGTAAAAAATAATGTAGGACGATATATAAATGCATAATCAAAATATAAAACAATTTTTCTATGAATTGAATTTAGTTTTAAAAACTTCATTAGATAGCTTGTGATAAAATATAATACTACTACTATTATTAATTTAATAATCATGATTTTCTCGTATTGCGAAGGTTCTCTAAATATTCTTTCGTTACACCACCAGTGATATATTTTCCATTAAAACAAGAACAATCAAATTCATCTATTTCATTATTATATTTTTTAACTGCTGCTATTAAATCATCCAGTGATTGATATATTAATTTATCTGCTCCTATTTCATTTTTAATTTCATCAACAGTTCTATTATATGCAACTAGCTCATTAACATAAGGCATATCAATTCCATAAACATTAGGGTGTCTTATAGGAGGAGAAGCACTTGCAAAATATACTTTATTTGCACCAGCATCTCTAGCCATTTGGACAATTTGACGACTGGTATTACCTCGAACAATAGAATCGTCAATTAATAAGACATTTTTATTTTCAAATTCTATATCAATGGTATTTAATTTTTGCTTAACTGACTTTTTTCTTATTTTCTGACCCGGCATTATAAAGGTCCTACCAATATATCTGTTTTTAATAAAACCTTCTCTTAGTTTTTTATTAAGTTTTATACTAAGTGGTAAGGCACTAGTTTTGCTTGTATCTGGTATTGGCATTATAACATCTATATTTTTTAATTCATCATCAGTTAAATCACTTTTTATTTTATCAGCTAATTTTTTACCCATTTCAAGTCTACTTTGATAAACATTTATTTTATCAATAACACTATCAGGCCTAGCTAGATAAACATACTCAAATATACAAGGACTATACTGTTTTTTGATTTTATAATCATGAAAATGAATTTTTTCATTTATGTCTATAAAAACAGTTTCTCCAGGTTTGATATCCCTCTCAACTTTATAGCCTAAACAATCTAAAGCAACACTCTCAGATGCAACCATATATTTATTATCTTTATTTCCATAAATAAGGGGCCTTATTCCATTAGGATCTCTAAAAGCTACTAAGCCATGGCCTAGAATCATCATAATTACTGAATATGCTCCCTCAACCCTGTCATGCACTTCATCAACTGCTTCAAAAATTTGTTCTTTTGTTAAAATAAGGCTTTTATTCTTTTCAAGCGCATGAGCAAAAATATTTAATATGACTTCTGAATCAGAAGATGTTTTAAGATGTCTTAAATCATTATTTAAAATTTCATTTCTCAATTTTTCTACATTTACAATATTCCCATTATGAACTAAAACTATTCCATATGGAGAATTAACATAAAAAGGTTGAGCTTCTTCATAATTATAGGAACCTGCAGTAGGATATCTAGTATGACCTACTCCAATATTTCCACTAAGATGGACCATAGATTCTTCATTAAAAACATCTCTAACTAAACCATTATCTTTATGGATATTTAATATTGTTTTATCTCTAATTGTTGCAATACCCGCAGCATCCTGGCCTCTATGCTGTAATACAGTAAGAGCATTATATAAAGTTAAGGATGCATTGTCCTTATCAGTAACTAAACCTAATATTGCACACATTATTTATCATCTCCATTATCATTATTATTTTTATTTTGATCATTTTGAACGAATTGTGCATCAACATATGCATCAGCTATGCTATATAATGTTAATGCTAACAACCACCATAAACTTCTATTCCTATCTTTTATATCAATATCTTTTGAACGCTTATACTCTATCAACCAATATGATTTCATAGCTGACATAATAAATGACTTAAATATTTTTTTATTATAAACTTGACCTAATGAAGGTAATAATAACATTTCATTAGAGCTCAATGCTGCAGAAAATAAAGGTATTGAACTTAAAAACATAGCTGTATTAGGATCATCCATTTTAACTTGAAGAGAATCACTTTGAGATGCTGCTATAAGCAATGCAGCAAATGCAGCTACAGCTGTTGGATCTTGATTTACATATGGCAGTGTACTTATTATCAATGGTGCTTTTGAGTCAGCATATATAACTTCAGTAGAATCAGATAAATTTTGTGTAAAAACAAAATTATATAAAGATAAAATAAGGAAGAGACTAATTTTCATTATAATCGTGAAATATCGCTTCAATTTCAACTTGTGCATTTTTAGGCAGTTTACTTACCTCTACAGCTGACCTTGCTGGATAATGCAACGTTTGTTCATCAAACCACTCACCCCAATAATCTTCAAATATGGTGTTTAATTCATCAAAATTGGATAAATCTGTTAAATAAACAGTTAATTTAATAAGATTACTTAAGCCACAATTTCTTTCTTTAAGAATACCTCGTATATTATCCAAAGTTTGAACAACTTGTTCTCCAAAATTTTCTGAAACTAATTTTCCTGTATTGGGATCTAATGGTATTTGCCCTGAAGTAAATGTTATACCACCTTTAACTTTTATAGCCTGAGAATAGGGTCCTATTGCAGCAGGTGAATTTTTAGTTGATATTATAATTTTAGCCACAATTAAAATCCCAAAGATATAAGCCTACTTCACTACACTCTTTTCTTATAATTGGTTTATCTGATATATTTAATATTATTTCACATGTAACAGCT
>CAYOTG010000136.1:0-3671 GCA_964406825.1 uncultured bacterium | reverse complement strand
ACCTGTTTTCAGAACTTGTGTAGGCATATTCAGATGATATAAATTTGAATACATATATGAAAAACCTTCCCTACTTACAAGTTCTTCATAATAAATACCACCCTTAGGATTGTTAAAAACTGTATGTCTTTTTTTAGGGATTTTACCAGTTGAATTATAAAATGGCATATATTTCTCCTTTAAAGATTTCCTCTTCTAGATTGTTCTAATTCTATAGATTCAAATAAGGATTGAAAATTGCCTTGTCCAAATCCTCTTGAGCCTCTACGTTGTATTATTTCTATAAATAATGTTGGTCTATCTTGCATGGGCTGTGTAAAAAGTTGTAGTAAATAGCCCTCTTCATCATCGTCAATTAATATACCCAAATCTTGTATTATTTTAATATCTTCTTTAATAAAAATATCTTTTTTTCGTAATAGCTCATAATAAGTATCCGGCAACTTTAAAAATTCTAAACCATTATTTCTTAAAATTTTTATAGTTTCTAAAATATCACTACTTAAAAGAGCAACATGTTGAATACCAGGGCCTTCATTAAAATCTAAATATTCTTCAATTTGCGATTTTCTTAACCCTTCTGCAGGTTCATTAATGGGCAATTTGATTTTCCAATTTTTAGATCGTAATACTACACTTTTAAGTGATGAATATCTTGTTGATATATCTGCCTCATCAAACCTTACAAATGCACAAAATCCAAAAATCTTTTCATAATATTCTTTCCAATAATCCATCTTATCTATTTCAACATTCGCAACAACATGATCAATAAGTTCTATTTTTGTATCTTGTGAAATAATTGAGTTATTTAACATTATAAAACCAGGAGACCAAATTGAATATTCTTTATTATTAATGAATGAGTGTATACAATCTCCATATGATTTGATAGAAGCTTTAGCAAAAGAACCATTCTCATCAGTAATAATTTTCAATTCATTAGTAGATTCAGCACCTCTATTAATACAGCCACTATATGCATCTTCAACTGAATCGACATTAAAGGCGATATCATAAACACCATCACCATGTTTGCACAACCAATCTGATATGGGATGATCAGATAAGAGAGGACTTGTTAAAACATAAAACACTTTATTCTTTTTTATAACATATGAAACTTTGTCTCGCACTCCTGTTTCAGGACCAGAATAAGCATAATCAGAAAATCCAAAAACTTTTTTATAATATTCTTTAGCTTGTTTTGCATTTCCAACATAAAATTCAAGATGATGGAAATCTATATTTTTAAAATAATCTGTACCTTTAAATTTATCACTAAAATATGCCATTACTTATTTAGATACTCCCTCATTTTATCAATAAAAAATTGGTTTTCTTCACCTGTTCCAATAGTAACCCTAATACAATAAGGTAATCCAAAACCAATTAAATCTCTAACTATAATACCATTCTCAAGTAAGTATTGAACTAAATTTATAACATTATCACGAGAATCAAAAACTATGGTAATAAAGTTACCTGCTGATGGTATGAATTTTATAGCCATTTTATTTAGACTAGAGACCATCAAATTCATTTCATTTTTATTTAATTCAATAGTTTTGTTTAAATGTTCTGTGTCATCTAAAGCAGCAAGTGCTGCTTCCTGTGATATTGAAGACGGCTCAAATGGTAATTTAACTTTCATTAAATTTTCAATTAATCCATGATGAGCAAAGCCATAACCTACTCTAAAGCCAGCCAAGCCATGAACCTTAGAAAAAGTTCTAAGAGTAATCACATTATCATATCTATATATCATTGAATCTGGATAATCATTAATATTTTCAGCATATTCAAAATATGCTTCATCTAGAATCACCAAAACACGTTCAGGAACCTTATTCATAAAAAAATCAAATTCATCTTTATTAATGTAAGTTCCAGTAGGGTTATCAGGATTTGCAATATATATAATTTTTGTATTTTTATTAATTGCATCTACAATTGATATTAAATCATATTTATATTCTTTTTTAGGAATCCAATTTATTTTCTTACCACTTGCATTAGCTAATACCTTAAAACCTATAAATGAATTCTCGGCTGAAATCAACTCATCCTTTTCTCTCAAGAATGTTCGCATTATAGAAGACATAATTCCTTCACTACCACTACCCAAAACAACATTGTCTATATCTACATTAAATCGGGTTGCTAACTTCCGTCTTAATTCTAATCCTGAAGCATCAGGATAACGATGAGAATTTTTTAAAATATTTAGTGTAGCATTTATTGATTTTAAAGATGGTCCAAGTGGATTTTCATTAGATGCTAATTTTATAATTCTATCAAGATTATATTTCTTTTTCACAGAATCTATTGTCTTACCTGGCTTGTAGGGAGATAAATTTTTAATATGTTTGGGTACAAGTGACATAAATCAATAATAATTACAGATATTTAATTTAATATTTAAATGATTTAAATGTAAACTTTATGATTGATATAAATGAAATAATATGCAATGACTACAAATAATAATAATAATAATAATAACTATAAAAAAGAACTATTCATGCATCTGGATGGAATAACAATACTTCCAACTGCAATAGCAATGCAACAACTAGGAATACTAAACTTTATAGGTAAACAAAATTCATTTAATATAAGTGATATAACAAATAGCAATACACTAAGCAAAGGATATTTAAATATTGCAGTTAGAAATCTATTGTCAATAGGTCTTTTATATATTGATAATAATGAGAAATATCTTGATAATAAAAAATACTATGTTAATCATGATAAATTAAATGCAATTGATAGGATTATTAATAATAATGATTTTATGAATTTGATATCACTATATTTAGATTTTGAAAAAATTATTACTAATAAAGAATATGAAAATCCTAATAGATTTAATTCAATTTATAATATTATTAATAATCTAAAGAGCCTTCAAAAAGATAATGATTTTAATTATAATTTATATTATTACATAGAGGGAATTCTTATAGGACCAATACTATCTTATTTAGGATTTTTAAATATTTCATTTAAGATAATCAAGAATAAAGAAATGTATAAATTAGTAACTACCATTTTCAAATTATCTAAGCTTATTGATGATAAGTTAGAATTAACTGATAAAGGATATTTTTTTAATGACAAACAAAGTTCTTATGGTGTAACGACGTCCTATCTTCCTTTATTAAGAAATTTAAAACAATTAATTTCTAAAAATGATAATTTGGTTTGGGAAAGAGATAATATTGGTAATGAATTACATGTGAATAGGAGTATGAATGTATGGGGAAGTGGTGGATCTCATAAATTTTATTTTAAAAAAATTGATAATATCATTATAGATATATTCAATCAAAATATCAATACACAACCCAAGGGAATTATTGATATTGGGTGTGGAGATGGGACTTTCCTGAAACATTGTTATGATATAATCATCAAGCAAACCTTAAGAGGACAATATATACAAGAACATCCTCTTAAATTAATTGGGGTAGATATTAATAAAGCTGCTAGAATAGCGACCAGAAACACATTAAATAAATATCATATTGATAATATTGTTATTAATGGCAACATTTCAGACCCTGATAATTTAAATAAAATACTAAAAAATGAATATAATGAAAGTTTAAATAATTTTATAAATACAAGAACATTTTTAGATCACAATAGAATTTATGTCAAAC
>CAYOTG010000135.1:0-3690 GCA_964406825.1 uncultured bacterium | reverse complement strand
TTGTAGTGAGGGTTCCTGTTGGAGGTTATATCCATGGTTCATTATGTCATAGTCAGAGTATTGATGGTTATTTCACTCATTTACCAGGTATTATGATTGCTTATCCTTCAAATGCAGAAGATGCTAAGGGACTATTAAAAGCAGCATGCAGGATGAATAATCCAGTTTTATTTTTTGAACATAAAGGATTATACAGGCAAGGATATGCAACATCTAAAGAACCTGATGGAAATTATTGTTTAGATTTTGGTGTTGGTAGTATTGTGCAAGAAGGTTCTGATTTAACAATTGTTACTTGGGGCTCATTGGTTCAGAAAAGTATAGATGCTGCACGGGCGACAGATTATCACATTGAAATTATTGATTTAAGAACCTTGTATCCTCTAGATTTAGATATAATTATTCAATCTTTAGAGAAAACTAATAGGGTCATTGTTGTACATGAAGATAATCTGACAGGTGGTTTTGGAGGAGAAATTGTATCATTGATTAATGAACATGCATTTGAATTGTTAGATGCGCCCGTTAAAAGAGTTGCATCTAAGGATGTGCCGATAGCATATTCATCTATTTTGGAAGATCAAATACTTGTTCAGACAGATTGGATTGTAGATATGATAAATGAAATTATAGAATATTAATAATAATGGAGATTTTATGGCTACAGATGTTATAATGCCAAAATTAGGCGAATCTATTACTGAAGGTACTATCTTGGAATGGAAGAAAAATGTAGGTGATTCTGTGTCAAGAGATGAAACTATTCTTGAAATCTCAACTGATAAAGTAGATTCAGAAGTTCCATCCCCTGCATCAGGTATATTGTTAGAAATATTATATGATAAAAATGCAGTTGTTGCTGTAGGTGAAGTGATTGCTAGAATTGGAGAATCAGGTGAGAAAATTTCATCATCAAGTAAACCTGATAATATTGAAAAAACTGAGACTACTGAAAAAAGTGATAATAATTCTATAGTTAAGAAAGAAGCAGATAAAAAAATAACACCTGTTGCATCAAATAAAGAAAGAAAGTTTTATTCACCACTTGTACGATCAATTGCAAAAAAAGAATCTATAGCTTTAGATGAATTAGACTTAATTAGTGGAACAGGCCATAATGGAAGAGTTAATAAATCAGATATATTGAATTATATTCAATCAAAAGAACCGTCTAATAGTACAGTCAATAATAAAAGAACTGCTACAAAATATCATCTTGAAGATAGGATTGAACCGATGGATCATGTAAGAAAAATAATTGCACAGCATATGATTCAATCTCGAGATACATCAGTCCATGTTTATTCTTCTAGTGAAGTTGATATGACACAAATTGTAGATTTTAGAAATACTAGCAAGGAGAAATTTAATTTAAAACATAAAACGAAGCTTACTTATACTCCATTTATTGTTGACGCAGTTATTCAATCTATACATGATTTTCCACTTATAAATGCTTGTGTAGAAGGTGATGATATTAGGTATAATCAAAATATTAATATAGGTGTAGCTGTTGCGCTTCCTGATGATAATTTAATTGTACCAGTCATAAAAAGATCTGAAGAATTAAATTTTTTAGGTTTAACACGTTCTATTGAAGATTTATCATCAAGAGCCAGATCAGGACAGTTGAATCCAGACGAGGCTCAAGGTTCAACCTTTACTATTACAAATCCAGGAGTTTTTGGTAGTTTATTTGGGATGGGGATTATCAATCAGCCTAATGTGGCTATTTTGAGTGTAGGTGTAATACATAAAAGACCTGTTGTTAAAGAAACAGAATACGGAGATGTTATTGTTATAAGGAGTATGATGTATCTAACACTTGCATATGACCATCGTATCATTGATGGTGCTTATGGAACAAAATTTCTTGGAAGAATTAAAGAATTATTAGAGTCATTTTCAGATGAGAATATTTAAATGATAAAAGTAACTAAATCAGCAAATAAAAAGCCCGATTGGTTAAAGGTTAAACTGATTACTTCATCTAATTTTTCTGATATGAAAGATTTGATGAATAAACATTCGTTGCATACTGTTTGTGAGGAAGCGCGATGTCCTAATATTTATGAATGTTGGTACAAAAGGACTGCTACAGTTATGATATTAGGAGATACTTGCACAAGATCGTGTGGGTTTTGCTCAATTAAAACAGGAAAACCTTTGGAAATTGATTATGATGAACCTAGGAGAGTTGCTAATTTAGTCAAGACTTTAAATTTAAGACATGTTGTTATTACCTCTGTAGATAGGGATGAATTAACTGATGATTATGGAGCTATGATTTGGCATGAAACTATTACAGCTATTAAAAAAAATGTACCCAACTGTACCATTGAGGTTTTAACGCCCGATTTCAAGGGTTATGAACCATCTTTAGATTTAGTATTTGCATCTCAGCCTCATATATTTTCTCATAATATTGAGTGTGTAGAGCGAATATCTAGAAAAGTAAGAATTCAATCAAACTGGAATCGTTCTTTAAATGTTCTAAGATATGCTGTTAATAGGAATATGACAACCAAGACAGGGATGATGGTTGGACTTGGTGAGTCAGATCAAGAAGTTTTTGATACAATGGATATTATAGCAGAGATTGGTATTAAAATTTTTAATATAGGGCAATATCTACAGCCATCTAAAGATAATCTTAAGGTTGATCGTTTTGTCCACCCAGATATATTTAAAAAATATGAAGAATATGGTTATAGTCTAGGATTTAAGGTTGTGGAATCTGGGCCTCTTGTACGTTCATCCTATCATGCTGATAGTCAGGCGAGAGAGTTTGGATTGCATAATAAATATAAAGTTATAAAATAAATACAATATTTGTCATGTTTTAGGGCTAATATTATGACAAAATTGCATTATTATGATGTTTGGATGATTATTATTCTGATTTGGTATAATCTTTGAACTTTATTTAATGCTATGAAATTTATGGAGATACTATAGTGACAAAATTAAAAAAAATATATCCAATATTACCATTGAGGAATACTGTTCTTTTTCCTAATCAAATTATACCCATTTACATAGGGAGAGAACAATCTTTAAAACTTATTTCAGATGTAAATAAAAAAGAAGATAAAAATATTATAGTGGTTGCTCAGAAAGATGGAAATAAAGAAAATCCTGAACCTCAAGATTTATATGAGCATGCTGTTCTTGGTAGAGTAATGAAAATATTTGATATGCCTGATAAGTCAAAATCAGCTATAGTAAAAGGTTTAGAGAGAGTTAAAATCACAAGTTTTAATGAATTTGAAAATTATTATAATGGTGAATATGAAATCAGCCAAAATATTCTTGATCAGGAACACCTTGAATTACAAGCATTAAGTGGCAATGTTAAATCATTGTTTTCAAATTTAATAGAGGTGGCTCCCTATTTATCGGATGAACAGTCAAATGTACTTAGTAATCTACAAACACCCGATAAAATCGCGGATAAATCTATTTCTTTAATGAATATATCGACTAAAGAAAAACAAGGCATTTTAGAAGAACTTAACGTATATAAAAGGCTAGAAAGAACTTTAGTTTCAATCAATCATGAAATTCAACGAATTGAATTAGGTGAGAGAATTCAAGCAGATGTACAAGACGAAATATCTAAGACTCAGAAGGAATATTACCTAAGAGAACAGCTTAAGGCAATTAAAAAGGAATTAGGTGAAGATGAAT
>CAYOTG010000134.1:0-3693 GCA_964406825.1 uncultured bacterium | reverse complement strand
TGAAATTGAATATAATAAAGAAACAGATGATGAATTAAAAGAAAAGTTAATCAAGAAAGATGTAAAATTAGTTGACAGAAAACTTGAAACAAAAAAAGAATTATCTATTGGGATAACTTATATTAAGAACTTAGGTTCTCCAGAAGATGATTTCTTTTGTTATGGGATTACACAAGATTTAATTATTGAAACTACTAAAATCTCTACAATTAAAATACCCCAGATTGATCAAATTCTTAAATATAAAGATTCTGAATTAACGTTGGATGATTTGGCTGCAAAGCTTGATGTTGATTATATTTTAGAAGGTAATATTATGAAAATGGGTGATAATTTCAGACTATCACTACAGTTAAGAAATATTAAAGGAAATTCTGATTTATGGGTTGAAACATGGGAAGGGAATAATGATCTAATACAAGATATTAAAGGTAAAGTATTATATAAATTATTAGATTCCTTGAATGTAGAAATTCCTGATTCATTAACTAAAATATTAGATAATGAAAGACAGATAGTCCCAGAGGCATATGAATATTATATTAAGGCTAAATTTTTATCCTTTACATCTAAAAATCGAGCAGATCTAGAGGTTGTGCAAAATTTATATAAGAAATCTATAGAATTAGATTCAAATTATATTGAACCTAGATATCATTATGCTTTTGAATTGTTTAAAGTTAATGAATTAGATAAAGCTATAGATGTGCTTAATGATGCACTAATTGTAGCAAAGAAAAATAAAGATAAACCTGGAATTGCAGGAATTAATATAGTTTATGGAGCTATTTATAAAATTTGGGGTAGATATGAAAAAGCTATTGAGTATTATGAAGAAGCGCTTAAGATAAGAGTACAAGAGAAAAATTTACAGGATGAAGCTAAGGTATTAAATGGATTAGCACAGTGTTATCAGCGCTTAAATCATAATGATAAAGCTTTTGAATGTTTTAATAGATCTATTGATATTAAAAAGAGTTTAGATGATAAGCAGGGAGTTGCTAATGGTTTAGCTAATTTATCAATGTATTATAAAAATTTAGGAGAATATGGAAAGGCTATTGCTTCTACTGAAGGAGCAATTAAATATTTTAGTATGATAGAAAACCCCAGCAGTGAATTTAGAAATAAAACACATTTAGCTATGTACCAAGTTATAGTAGGCTATTTTAAAAAGGCTGAAGATAATCTTCTTAAAGCATTAGATTTTATGAATAATATTAATGACTATCAATATGTAGGCATAGCACATAGATATTTAGGCTTAGTAGAATTAAATAAAAAAAATTGGTCAAAAGCTCAAAATTCATTTATAAAAGCTCTTGATTTTCACCAAAAAGCTGAATGGCGACCAGCCTTTGAAACAACAACTTTATTTCTAGGATTATCATACTTTTATGATGAGCAATATGATTTAGCTGATAAATTTATAACAAAAGCTGTCCAAATTACAGAAAGAAGAACCAATACTTTATTTTATGGAAAAACAGCAAAAGCCATACAGATGATGTTGCAGTCAAAGTTAGGCAAATGCACTGAAGAAGATATTGATTTGTTAGTAGCTGGAATTGAAAAGGAAAGTTTCATTCCATCAAATGAATCAGGTCCAATGAAAAGAGAGTATTGGTATATAAGCCAATGTTATTTAAACTTGGGGTTAAATGAAAAAAGTGAAAAATATAAACAATTAGCATATGATGATATGGTAAGACTTTCAGAATATATTGAAGATGAAAAAATTAAAAGTGATTATCTAGAGTTGCCTTTGCTTCATAAAAAAATAAGAGGCGATGATTTAGAACAAACAGATGAACAGTCAGTAAAACATGATGATGAAGATGAGTCAATTGAAGATGAATCATCTAATATATTTCTATTTTGTCCTAGTTGTGGTTTTAATAATGAAAAAAAATTCAAGTTTTGTCCAAAGTGTGGAGCAGCCCTTTCATCATAATATATGCCTAATAACGTAGCTTCCATAATGTATACAGATGTTGTTGGTTATTCTAAATTAACTGGAGATAATCAAGAGATTGCTTTAATCATATTAGAAGAACATAATAAAATACTTAATCATTTTACAAATCATTATTTAGGAAAAATTGTAAAGTTGACAGGTGATGGATTGTGTGCTCTTTTTGATTCTCCTATTAGTGCTATTAAATGTGCTATAGATATACAAAAAGCTTTAGATAAAAGAAATAAACTCAATATTCAGGAAAGAAAAATTCAGATTAGGATTGGGATACATTATGGTACTTATATAGAAAAAGATGATGATGTATTTGGTGATGGAGTTAATTTAGCAAAAACAATAGAACCTATTGCTCCTCATGGAGGTATTGCGATTAGTTCAATCATCAATGATATGATTTGGAATGAAAAGGATATTTATCTTAGAGAACATATGCTACTTGATTTTTGTGGAGAAAAAATACAAATATATGAAGTCTATTTAAATTTAATTGATTGGTTTCAAAATGGGAAAAATAAGGAAACCCAAGAAATCGATGCCGATCGACTTTATCAAAATGCGCATCAATTATTTCATGAAGGAAACTATTCATCTGCTATAAAATTTGCTACTTTATCATTAAGGGGACGAGATACTCATAAAAAAAATGAAACACTATCCTTTATTTGTCATACGTTTTTCTCCTTAGGAGAATTTGAGTATGGTGAAAAAATACTCTCAAAAATAGAGGAATATTATAATAATGATGATTCTAAGATGACAGATGAAGATATCTCTCACTTATATAAAATGAAGGGTACCTTGCAATTCAATTTAAATGATTTTAAATCTTCACTTAATTATTTCAAACAATCATTAGACATGATGGTAGTATCTAATAAAGAATATGTTAATGAAATTATTTATAATATTTGTGTCGTTTTAATAATGCAAAATAAAGAGAATCTCATTAATGACTATATAAACTTAAAATCAGATAGTGAAAGTGATTATACGATTTTAATTCAAGGGATGTTTTTATTTATCAGTAAAGGAAAAAATGCTAAAGAAATTAATGATTATATTAAAATGGTATCAGATATGAAAAGTAGCCATCTGAGTACTTTTGCATATAGGATAGTAGCTATGATATATCTTAATCTTAAAGAACATGACAAGGCACAAAAAATTATTTCGAAAGCACAGAATTTATTATCTGAAAGTTCAGAAAATATTTCTGATATTTCTCAGAGAGAAAAATTTATAAATAATATCTTAATTCATAAGGATATCATGAGTTTCTCAGATAAAATTTCTGATTATTTTTTGAATATGACCATTGATGAGATTAAAGATGATGAAACTCAAAATATTGATGATAAATCCGAAGATTTTTATAATTTTTGTACAAACTGTGGCAAAGAAAATAAGGATAAGTATAAATTTTGTATTGAATGTGGCAATAATCTTATAATCTGAATCATTGATTAGCTATGCTTAAAAATTATAAATTAATAATAGCCTATGATGGAACATCTTTTTTTGGTTGGCAGATACAGAAAGATACTAGAACCGTACAGGGTGTTATTGAAAAAGAATTGAAATATATATTTAAGGTTGATAATATTAATCTTATTGGTTCTGGAAGAACTGATTCAGGTGTACATGCAAATGGTCAAGTTGCAAATTTTGTTATAGAAACGACCATGAATGAATTACAAATTCAAAATGCTCTGAAT
>CAYOTG010000133.1:0-3701 GCA_964406825.1 uncultured bacterium | reverse complement strand
TTAATTTATCTAAATTCATAAAACCATCTTCTAATGAAAAATTAATATCATCAGGATTGATACCTAGAAGATTTAGCAATGAATACTCTGTGGCAAACCCACTCTCAATAATACATCCTTTAATAGAATCGCTAAAATTGTTTAAAATTTCAAATGCTGAAGCGCTGCCAAGCGATCGTCCCATAATATAAATTTTATCAGTATACTGATTATTGATTAAATAGTCTTTAAGATATATAAATGCAGTTTTTGCATCAGCATGTAAATTGTCTTTACTGGGTGTCCCCGTTGATAATCCATAGCCACGGTAGTCAGAAACGATAAAATTTAAATCAAATCGATTATAATATGTTGCAATATCATCGTACTCCTGAGCCAATTCAGCATTACCATGAAAAAAAAGAATTGTAGGAAAATTCTTATTTTGTAAAAAGAATCGGATTCCAACTTTTTCTCCATCGGATGTATCTATAAGATGATCTTTTTCATCTTTTGAAATATGCGAATTTCTTGGATAAAATATTGAATTTATAATCTGTTCTTTATTCATATATATCGTCATTTAATACATCAATAAACATATCTAAATTCTCAAGATGCGTATTATGGCCTGATTCCTTAATAATATATTGTTTTGCCTTTGAATTTAGCAGAGTCATCTCTTTCCCTATTTTAATGTATTTGTCATCTTCAGAGCCATTGATAACATAAATAGGAAAATTAAAATCTTGAAATGCTTTATCATAGTATGGCATATTGCTTGGACTAAATACTTCTAATGCAGAAGCCAGCTGATTTTTATCATGTAAAAGTCTATTTTTATTTTGCTCTTCCCATCCTGTTTTATTTCTTATTTTTTGATTTTTAAACAGTATGTTATTTTCCCACTCATTCATAAAGGAGTTTAAATCTTCCCTTAAATTTTCTGCTAATTCTTTATCGTTATAAAATCGTTCACTTCTTACTTCACTTTCATTTAATCCTAAAGAAGTACTTTCTAATATTAAGGAATTTATTTTATCTGGGAATTTATTGGCAAATGCTATAGCCATTCTCCCACCCATAGAATATCCACATAAATTTATTTTATTTATTTCTAATTCATTAAGTAGAATATATAACTCATAGCACCAATCATTTATGGTATAATCTGAATGAATATCTTTAAAAGTACTTTTTCGATGTCCTGGTATATCTATGACATAAGAATATTTATTAAGCTTTTTTGTTACGTTTTCCCAAGAATCAGCAGTTCCTGTAAAACCATGTAAGAAAAAATAAGGGATATCCTTAGATTCGTTGATTTTTTTTATGAATATTTTTGTTTTACTTGTATTTATAAACATTAATCAAATTATTAAGATAGAATATAGTTTATAATTATAATAATATCTTGGATGTTAATTATATTGTCAGCATTTAAGTCCGCTAAATAAAATTCCATTCCTGATGGATTGTTTCCCATTATAAAATTCACTAATTGTACAACATCTAAGATATCAATTATAGTATCTTGGTTTATATCTCCAAGTTCAAAAGGAAAATTATTATCATACCACTCATTATATAGGGTTTGCAATGTATCGATAGGCTCAAGCCATAATCCTGTTTGTGAATAATAAGGGATCACACTATTTACATTTAAATCCATGTAGTAGTTATTATCATCACTTGGTTTTGCTAATCTTATAAAAGCAGATAGTGTTGATATCCCCTCATCTAAACATCGTGTATCAGCTCCTGGGATATTAGCCCCTTGCATAGCTGCCATTAATTTTTGATCTAATGTACCATTTGTATTTAAGAAATTGTATTCCATCTGGTTAAGAACATCTTCATTAAGTAAAATATTGCCTTGTATAGCATACCCTATCCCATTGATATGTCCCTTCCAATTAGAACAATTCTCCCCAGTAAATGAGGCACTACTTGATATGGGGATATCTGTGCATTCTCCTAATTCTCCGCTATTAGTTGCACCGTTCCAATAAGTATCCTCTATTTCGCTACATTCTTCTTCGTATAAATATCCGTAGTTATTTCCGCTATCTATAGCAACCACTCCATATTGTCTAATAGAAGGATTATTTTGTATATCATTTTCTTGTAAAAGATTAATAATCTCACTTGGTGTATAACCTTCTTCCATAAGGGAAGATGCATAGGATTGATTTGCAGACATCCAATATGATTGAGTATGGATTGCTCCATATCCTGGATGTATATCACTGATAATGATTGAATTGGCTATACAGGAGCCACCAGCACTCCCTACTTCTCCTGTATTTATATCTACTGCAACTATAGAAAACGTAGAGAATAGGCAGGACTGTAACAAAAATATCAGTATTATATTAATTTTAATCTTCATCTATTATATGAGGTAAATCATGACAATTTTCACTGAATCCACAGTTTTTGCAAGTATAATGACAATTGATAATCACAATTTCATTTTTACAAGCTTTACAATTTTTTTTTCTAACATAATAATTATTAATTTTTCATATTAACAAATTGCAGGGGTATATCTAAGTTTTTTCCCTTTAAATGTCCTATAACTGCTTGGAGGTCATCTATCTTCTTACCTGTAACCCTTATTTGTTCACCTTGTATCTGTGAATTTACCTTTAATTTCATATCTTTTATTAGAGTATTAATTTTTTTACCATTCTCTTTAGATATACCTGATTGTAGCTCTATGCGTTGTCTGAATTTCATGCCTGATGCATTCTCAATATCCTTGTATTTTAAAGCCTTTACTGATACCTTCCTACTGATAGCTCTATTCTGCAACATGTCAACTATTGTATCCATCTGATAATCACTATCACCCTCTATTATTATATAGTTATCATTTTTATTTAAAGTAATACTTGAAGTAGAACCTTTAAAATCATATCTATTATTTATATCTCTTTTTACCATATTAACAGCATTGTCTATTTCTTGCATATCCAGTGAACTTACTACGTCAAATGAGGGCATATTATCTCCTTAGTTTTTTATATTCTCTAAAAACCATTTTTTATAATCAGGGTTTTCTAGAGAAATATTAGATTTAATGATTTCGGGAATTTCATAATTATGCAATGAGTGAATAATCTTTATAATTTCCTTAGTGTATTTATCAATAGTTTTAATAGAAAGTTTATACTCCAATGATTCTTCAATTTTATTATTCCATCGATAGACTGAATGCATATTATTAATTATTTGCACACAGGGAGAATATTCTGATTCTATTATTTTTTTTGATATCTTATCAGCAACCTCTTTGTTATCAGTCGTAGTTATTATTTCATAGTACATTTATTCTGGTAATTTAAGGTTTGGTTTTTGGTTAAACTCAGGTCTTAGAACAGCGCCACTTTTCTTTAAGTCTTTTTTAACTATTTCTATAGCTTTATCTAGCTGAGTATCAATATTATTCCTGTAATCTTTTGGCGTAATGTGTACTTCAATATCTACATCTGTTCCATAATTTTCAACCTTCCATCCTACATCCTTAAACCAAAAAGAAAATTCTGGTTGCGATGTTACAGTACCATCTACTAAAGAATTCCTTGGCCAAATTCCAATAACACCTCCCCAGGTTCTTCGTCCAATTAATTTTCCAAGGTTCATCATTTTCCAAGAATGTGAAAAAATATCTCCATCTGAGCCTGCATATTCATTTGTAACTGCTACCATTGGTCCTC
>CAYOTG010000132.1:0-3701 GCA_964406825.1 uncultured bacterium | reverse complement strand
TTCATCATATTGTTGAACCTGAAACTATAACAAAATTTGATCCAAATTTTAATCAAGAAACTTCATATCATGAAGGAAAATTTGAGATTTATCAAGTAGCTATACTGAATGATTCAATTAGTCCTAGCAATTATAAAATTGAGGGAACTGTCTATGCAACAGCATGTGACCCAAGTCAATGTATTAGAGTAGTAGAAGATTTTCATTTTTATGTTAACGTAGAATCTGGTGAGAAAAGAGAAGAATTTATCT
The DNA here is from genome assembly GCA_964406825.1 of uncultured bacterium. GTDB lineage: Bacteria > Fidelibacterota > Marinisomatia > SCGC-AAA003-L08 > D37C17. The sequence continues at coordinate 3,449 of CAYOTG010000132.1, read as the reverse complement.
TTGGGATGGCAGAGTCTTCTACTGAACTAAAGAGAGAGACAGATAAAGGTTTTATTCCATTTATTTTGTTTTCATTGGGTATGGGATTTTTAGCTTTATTGACTCCTTGTGTTTTTCCCATGATACCCATTACGATTTCATTTTTTACTAAATTAGGGGAACAAGCTCAGTCTAAAAAAGAAAATTCATCAATGAAGTCTACTTTAACTCCCCTATCAGCAGCAACGATTTATGCTTTAGGTATAATTGTTATTTTTACATTATTAGGATTAGTTTTGGCCCTTACATTGGGCGCATCGGGAGCTCAACAGATTGCTCAGAATCCTTGGATAAACCTATTAATAGGACTTCTTTTTATATTTTTTGCATTTAGTTTATTTGGATATTATGAATTACAAGCTCCACAGTTTTTAACTCGGTATAGTCAACAACAAGAATCTAGAAGTGGTTATTCTGGTATTCTATTTATGTCATTAACTTTTACTTTGGCATCTTTTACATGTACAGCTGCTTTAGTAGGAGCTTTATTAGTTGCAGCAAGTCAAGGAGAGTATTTTTGGCCTATTATTGGAATGTTAAGTTTTTCAGCAGCTTTTGCTTCACCATTTTTTCTATTGGCACTATTTCCTCAATATCTTGCAAAATTACCTAAAAGCGGAGGGTGGCTAAATTCAGTAAAAGTCATAATGGGTTTTTTAGAATTAGCTGCAGCATTTAAATTTATAAGTAATAGTGACTTGGTTTGGAATTGGAATATATTTGATAGGGAAGTAGTTTTATTTATATGGGTACTAATTATATTTCTTATTGCTTTATATTCTTTAGGATTTATTTTATTTCCACATGATACAAAACCAGAAAAAATTAGTATTAGACGAAAAATTCTATTTGCTTTGACATTAATGTTCAGTATTTATTTATCTACTGGTTTATTTACAAATAAAGTATTTGCAGGAAATAGTTCAATACTTAAGGTAACCTCTGGTTTAGTGGAATCTTATTTGCCTCCACCTAAATCTTCATCAATGTGGATTGAGGATTTAGATTTAGCATATACTAAAGCCAAAGAAAATAATAAACCTATATTTTTAGATTTCACAGGTTATACTTGTACGAATTGTAGATGGATGGAAATCAATATTTTTGAAGAAAAAGAAGTTATAAAATTATTTGATGAATTTATTTTAGTAAAGTTATATACAGATGGTAGGGAAGAAAAACATAAAAGATATAGAGATTTAGAAATTAATAGATTTAAAACAGCTGCGTTACCTTATTATGTTGTATTAAATAGTGATGATGAAGAAATATCAACATTTCCAGGGTATAATACAAATGTAGAACTATTTAGAAAATTTTTAGAAGATTCAATTAACAAATTTAAAAATCAATGAAACTAATTCTTAATATTATAATTATTTCATCTATTTTATTTGGAAAAGATGCTACTATTGAATCTGAATTAACAGATGAACAGTTAAAAAAAATAAGAGCTAAGACTGAAGATGTTCTTTTAACACCAAACTTCACACTAAAATCTTTAGAGTCTAGAAATTTCTCAGATATTAAATCTCAAATTAAAACTGTATCAGAAGAGTGTAAACTATGGAAAACAGCACATAAAGATTTCCCTTCTGATGTTCAGGAAATGATTGATGAAAAGTTTATAAATATTCCTGATTCGATATTGAAAAAATGGACATTTGATATAGACTTAAAATTTGATAAAAAAAGTTTAATAGGCACTATTACTGCAAGTGCTGTAGATGAAGATATAAAGTTAGTTTACGATGTCGAAAAAGATATTTTTTCATTTATAACTCCATTCGAAGCTAATATGTCCTTTGATAGCAGTATAACACTAGACAGTCTACGAGGGAAGGTTGTGCTAATTAATTTTTGGGCAACTTGGTGTGGTCCTTGTAGATTAGAAATTCCAGATTTTAATGAACTCTATAAGCAATACAATGAATATGGTCTTGAAATTCTTGCAATTAGTATTTCAGATTCAAGAGAAGCTTTATTAAAATTTAAGAATGCATATAATATTTTTTATCCTATTTTATATGATAATCAATACGAAATGTCAAAAATTCAAAGGGAATACGGGGTCCATTCAATCCCTATATCTTTTTTACTTGATAAGTATGGAGAAGTAATACGTGTTTATCCAGGCGCAATTCTAAAACAGTTTGATCCAAGTATGTATACTGATTTAGTCATGAATATTGAAAACGCATTACTAAAGTAATGAATAAAAATAATACAGAATATTCTATTTATGGATTAAATAATGCTATATCTATATTATCCTCAACAAAATATTTAATCAATGATATTATTATTATGAAGGGAGGAATTGCTGATTTAGACTCTAAGATTAATAAATATATAAATAAAGAGAAGCATAATATTCGCTATTTAAATAAAAATGATTTTTTATCAAAGTATAGTAATAAACATTCACAGGGTATAGTTATACATTTTTCAGCAAATTTTTTACAAGATTTTGAATCTGAAGATTTTACTAAAAAAAATATATGTTATATTATAATAGATCAAATCAATGATCCTCAAAATTTAGGCCAAATCATTAGAACTTGTGAATGTGCTGGTATAGATGGCATTGTATTACCAAAGCATGGCAGTGTTCATATTACAAATACAGTTCTACAGGTTAGTCAAGGTGCATTTGAAAATATAAATTTATTTATGGTTACGAATATTAAAAATACCATAGATGAGTTGAAAAGTAATGGTTTTTGGATTATAGGTATGGAAAATGGTATAGATAGCAAAGAGTGGTATGATATGGATTACAGAAAAAAAATCGCTATTGTATTTGGTAGTGAATCAAAAGGAATTAGAAAATTAGTCAAAGAATCGTGCGATTTTTTATCTACAATATCTATGAAAGGGAAAACAAATTCATTAAATGTTTCTGCTTCTATTAGTGCAATCGTATTTGAAAGACAAAGACAGTTAGATTTAAAATAAATTTAAACTATTAAATTCTATTGGATATAATAGAATTGAACTAATAGATAAAAAACTTCCAAAAGGTAATGCTCGTTTATTATCAAACCCTTTGTAGTAACTTATTATTAGCCAAAATATAATTGCAGATAATGCAGATAGAAAAATTATAATTAGGATTCTAAAGTCTCCTACCCAGTAACCTAAAACTAAAATCAATTGTATATCTCCAAAACCAAGCCCTTGTCGTTTTGTGATTCCCCAAGTAATTAAAGATATAATAGATAAATAACCTGTACCTATCAATAAACCTGGAAAATGAGAAATAATAGAATGGTTTAAAAATAAAGTTATAGTTATGAAAATAAATAAAAATATAGATATTTCAAGAGGGATAATAAAATGTTTATAATCAATCATAGCAATGGCTATCAGAAAAGAACTAACAACTGCATAGCTGATTATTTGATTTA
>CAYOTG010000131.1:2039-3792 GCA_964406825.1 uncultured bacterium | reverse complement strand
TGTTAAATAAAGTTTATGCATATTAAATAATGGATTATTTTTTATATTCTAAAATATCTTCAAGTGGAACAAATTTATTAACTCCAGATGATATCTCAATATCATTTCCTGTAAATTGAGATGGGTGTTCATAGCCACTGGCATATGTAAGCTGTAATAATTCTTTTCTAAAACCTATTATATATTGTGCGCATCTTTCAGATTTATCTTTTATATTTAATCCTCTCTGCAGCCATTTCTTTTGTGTGGCTACTCCTGTTGGACAATGTCCTGTATGGCATTTTTGAGCTTGTATGCATCCAATAGATATCATTGCTTCTCTAGCAATATTAATTATATCACAACCCATAGAAAGAGCTATAATGGCCCTATCAGGGAATCCTAATTTTGCACTGCCTATCCAGGCGATTCTCTCTGTTAGATGTTCTTGTTGAAAAATGGAATAAACACGTTTAAAGCCTATTTTAAATGGCAAGGATACATGGTCAGTAAATGCTAAAGGAGCTGCCCCTGTTCCACCTTCACCCCCATCTATTGTAATAAAATCAGGGCCCTTATTCTGTTCCTTCATTTTGATTGCTAGTTCTTCCCAAAAATCTAATTTTCCTATTGCACTTTTAATTCCAATGGGTAGTCCTGATGTTTTTGCGAGTAATTCAATAAAATCGATTAAGTCATCAACATTTGAAAAAGAAGAATGGTTATTAGGAGAAATACAAGTCTCTCCAATAGGAATTCCTCTGATTTCTGCGATTTCTTTTGTCACTTTTTCTGAAGGTAAGATGCCCCCTTTCCCAGGCTTTGCTCCTTGTGATAGTTTTACCTCAACCATTTTAATATGAGGATTTTTTTCAATTGTTTCTTTGAATTTATTCAATGAAAATTCTCCATTATCAGATCTTGCTCCAAAATATCCAGTACCAATTTGCCAAACAGTATCTGCTCCAGTGCTATGATATGGGCTTACACCCCCTTCTCCTGTATTGTGATAACAATTGGCTTTTGATGCTCCTTTATTGAGTGCTGTAATAGCATTCTCTCCAAGAGAACCAAATGACATTGCAGAAATATTTATAATCGATGCAGGCTTATAAGGCTTTGTTCTTCCATGAAACTCTCCTATAGTTTTTTTACATGGTATATGAAAATTTTTATCTATTTTTTTAGGGTTAAATGGAAAGGTAGAATGTTTAATAATAGGATAACCTACTTCGTAGAGTTGTTCTGTTGTCCCAAATCCAAACGTACTTTTTTCTTTTTTAGCTGTTGCATATATCCATGAGCGTTCAGATCTATTAAATGGCATTTCTTCTTTGTCATTAGCAACAATATATTGTCGTAATTCTGGTCCAATTTTTTCAATCCAATATCTAAAATGTCCTATTATTGGGAAATTACGTAAAATAGCATGCTCTTTTTGGAATAAATCATAAAGAATAATAATAGATAGAAATGTAATAGGATATACCCAGTAAGGTAGAATTAAAATTAAATCTTTCATATTATTCATTTTATTGATATTTGATTAATTTTTTTATTAAGATCATCTTTATCTAATCTACATAAATTTTCTAATCCAAACCCAGATACGGTATAAGAGGCTACAGCGCTTCCATGTATTACAGCTTTAACTGGATTATCTGTTCCATAATTAGCAATATACCCTAGTACACCGCCAGCGAAGCTATCTCCTGCTCCAGTGGGGTCATAAACAGTTGTACGCGGAACAACAGATACATAAACTTTTTTATTC
>CAYOTG010000131.1:0-1939 GCA_964406825.1 uncultured bacterium | reverse complement strand
TAATGTATAATTATCGTTATAAATTAATTCTTTCTAAAGATAAAAAGGATTGAAATATGAAAAAACTAGTTTATTGTTCAACCTGTGGAAAAGAAAATAGTTTTGGATATATAGATGGGAATGATAGATACCATTGTAAATCATGTGATTCTATTCATTATCAGAATCCAAAACCAACGGCTACTTTAATTCTTCCAAAAGATGATACTATTTTATTTGTAAGGAGAGCATTTGAACCTGAAAAAGGAGCATGGAGTTTGCCCGGAGGATTTTTAGAATTAGGTGAAACACTCGAAAAAGGAGCAAAAAGAGAATTAAAAGAAGAAACAAATCTTAATGGGGAAGTTATTAAATTACTTGGTACTTGTTCATATTTTAATTCTATTTTTGGGGATATCCTTTTAATAGGAATGATAATGGATGTAAAAAACTGGAATGAATTAAAAACTGGCGATGATGCTTATGATGCAACTTTTTTTAAACTTGATAAATGTCCTAAATTAGCATTTGAGTGTCATCAAAATTTGTTCGATATGTATTATAACAACATATAAGTAAATTAAAATATAATGAAAATATTAATATTACATGGTCCTAATATGAATTTATTTGGAATCCGTTCTTCTAAAGAGGGGAAGAACATCACATTGGATAAAATCAATCGTCATATTAGAAGATATGTTAGAGATAAAAACTTAGAAATTAAAATTATCCAAACACATAATGAGATTAAAGTAGTTTCTTATTTACATGCTAATAAAAATAATTTCAATGGTTTAATATTAACGCCAGGAGTGTGGCAAAATTCTGGATATATACTCCAAGATACAATTAATATTATTGAACTTGAGTATGTTGCTATTCGATTAGATAAAAATGAAAAAATTAAACTATTCCCAGGTAATAAAAATATATGCGATCAAGATATTTTCAAGTCTTTTGAACAAGCATTAGATTATTATGTTTCCAAATAAATATACCCTGTCATACCCTTTATTTTTAATTGGTATAGTTTTAATTATTTCTGGATTACGTTGGTTAATCAATTTAGAACCTTGGATGCTTGATGAAGTTGCAAATGTGGAGCGTTTGGAGATGACATTTGAGCAATTATTTGAGCCTGAAATCAATAAAAATTTACCAGGATATTTAACACAAATATATCGTTTTTTTGGATTTTGGGTACTAATTATTGGATTATTTATATCTAGTTTTTCATCAACCCAACTAATTAATAACGCTGATATAGCATCTAAAATGCTTAGCATTATTGGATTTATGATTGGGTTTGGGTTGTATCTAAGTTATACATTTATTCCAAGTTCTCATTTCATATACCTTATATGGTTTGCCTTTTTACTATATCTAATTAGTTTGTATTCTTTTATTAAATTAAACAGAAAAAGATGAATAAAACGTGCAAAATAGAAGATTTTAAATTTCAACATAAACTAAATACACGTTGGAAAGATTTAGATGCTTTTAGGCATATCAATAATGCTGTTTTTTTATCATATATTGAAGATGCAAGAATTATTTTACTTAAAAGATGGGGCATAGATTATGAATCTAAATCTTTAATTGTTGCTTCTGCTAAAATTGATTATTTAAAACAAGTTAAACATCCCGCATCATTAATTATAGGACAAAAAGTTTCTAGAATCGGCAATAAAAGCTTTGATATAGAATCTGCAGTATTTGTTGAAAGGAATCCAGAACCTGTTTGTGTTTCTCTTATTACTAGTGTTGCTATTGATTTTAAATTAAACAAGACTGTTAAGGTACACCCTGAGATTATTGCAGATTATGAAAAATAATTATTAAATAATTTCCCCTACTCCACCACGCCTTGAATCTCCAATTGCACTATCTAATCCAGCACAATTAACACCTCCAAAAAATAAACTTTTATTCTCAAATAATTCTAAATTCAAATGTT
>CAYOTG010000130.1:0-3793 GCA_964406825.1 uncultured bacterium | reverse complement strand
AATAATTCTGACAGATTCTTCAGGAGGATATATCCATTCTTTTTGAGCTATATATTCTTTTAATATATCATTTTGCAATGTTCCATTGACTTTAGAGATATCTATGTTACGTTTAATTGCCAACGCAACATAAAAAGCAAAAATAATAACAGCAGGTCCATTGATTGTCATAGATACGCTTATTTTGCTTAAATCAATACCATCGAATAATTTTTCCATATCTTTAAGATTACTAATAGATACACCACAATGTCCTACTTCACCATCAGATAATTCATGGTCTGGGTCGTAACCCATTAAAGTTGGCATATCAAATGCTACAGATAAACCTGTTTGACCACTTTGAAGCAAAAATTTATATCTTTTATTTGTATCCTTCGGAGAACCAAACCCTGAGAATTGTCTCATTGTCCATAATTTACCCCTATACATATTCGGATGAATACCTCTGGTATACGGATATTCACCAGGGAAATTAATACTTTTTAAAAAATCATCACTTATATCTGAAGGGCTGTATAAAACTTCTAATTTTTCTCCAGATATACTATCAAAATCATAAGTTCTATTTTTTGATTTTTTAATTTTATCTTTCCAATTATTTTTCATGAACTTCTATAATTTTATCATAAATTCTACTAACTGATAAACCAGTTAATTCTAATAATTCTTTCCTACTTCCATGCTCAATAAATTCATCATCCACACCTATTAAATTAATAATATTATCATATTTAAATTTGCTAAAATATTCTAAAACTGATGAACCAAACCCCCCTTGAATACATCCCTCTTCTACTGTAAATATATATTTATACTTTTCTTTAATATCAGCTAGCATAGTATAATCAAGCGGTTTAATAAATCTACAATTTATAACTCCTAGATTTATATTCTTGTTATCTTTTAAAAGTTCACCAACCTTAATTGCATTATTTACCATTGAACCTACACTTAAAATAACAATATCATCACCTTCAACAAGGTGTTCCCAAGAGCCAATATCTAATAACTTAGGATTATAATTTTCTTTATAATCAGTTTCTATTTTACCATATCTAATAGTAAATATTTTATTAATTTCTAAAGCTGTAAATAATAAATCATGTAATTCAAAACCATCTTTTGGTGAAGTTACAATAATATTGGGAATAATCCTCAAAAATGCAATATCAAAGATACCATGATGAGTAGGTCCATCAGGTCCTACTAAACCAGCTCTATCCATACATAAAATTATAGGTAAATTTTGTAATGCAATATCATGAATAATTTGATCATAAGCTCTTTGTACAAATGTTGAATATATAGCAACAATGGGTGTATTCCCTGATGCAGAGATACCTGAAGAATATGTTAAAGCATGTTGCTCTGCAATAGCTACATCAATATATCTATCACTATATAATTTTGCGAATTGAGATAAACCAGTACCAACTTCCATAGCTGCAGTGATACACCTGAAATCAATATCCTTAGCTAAACTTAAAATACTATTACCAAATACTTTAGAGAAAGTAAAACTATTTTGATTGTTAGACTTATTACTAGGAGATATACTATAATATTTAACTGCATCATTTGATTCAAAATGCTTAATTCTTTTTGATTTGTTTGTATATACATGCAACAGAATAGGACTATTAATTTCTTTTACTGTTTTAAAAATACGTATTAATTCTGGTATATCGTGACCATCGATTGGCCCAATGTACCTGATACCTAATTCTTCAAAAAAACCACCTTCAGTTAAACTTACCTTCATACCTTCTTCTGTCTTTTTAAGAATTTTTCTTATTGGTTTGGATAAAACAGGAATTTTACCTGTCATATCCCAAACATTATCTCTTAATTTGTTATAAGTCGGATTGGTTGTTATTTTTGTTAAATATTTAGATAGAGCACCTACACTTTCAGAAATTGATAGAGAATTATCATTTAAAACTATTGTTAGCTGCGTTCGGTGAAACCCTAAATTATTTAAAGCTTCATAAGCCAATCCACCAGTCATTGCACCATCACCAATAATTGATAAAACTTTTTCATTGGTATTATTTTTATCTCTCATATGAGCAAATCCTAAAGCTGCAGAAATAGATGTACTGGTATGGCCTGCTCCATAGCAATCATATGGACTTTCATCCATCTTTAAAAAACCACTAATTTCTTTAAATTTTCTAATCTTAAGAAATTCTTCTCTTCTGCCTGTTAAAATTTTATGAGCATATGCCTGATGACCTACATCCCATATAAGTTTATCTATAGGTGTATCATATACATAATGAAGCGCTATTGTAAGCTCAATAACACCTAATGGAGAGGAATAATGGCCACCAATTTCAGTAATAACTTCATGAATATACATTGCTAACTCATCTGACAATATATTCAAATCTTCATTATTTAGATTTTTTAAATCTTTAGGACTATTAATGAGAGGTAATATCTTATAAGAATTATTCATTGATCATTTTTAAAAAATATTTATATATACATAAATCTTTATTGATTTCTGGATGAAAAGATGAAATTAAATGTTTTGAATTTCTAATTAAAACAGGTTCATTATTATGAGAGCCTAATATAGTACATGTTTTATTAATGCCTGAAAATTTTGGAGCCCTAATAAATGTAGCATAATATTCCTTACTAAATAGCTTATCATCAACTAAATCTATATAATCTGAGAAAGAATCAATTTGTGATCCCCATGCATTTCTGTGTGAAGAAACATCTAAAAAACCAAAATTTTCAACCCTCGAATCATCTGAGTTACATGACATCAAAATAGAACCTGCACATGTACCAAAAACAGATTTATATTTAGCAAAATTCTTAATTGATTTAAAAAGATTATACTTATTTAATAATAAAGATATCGTAGTTGATTCTCCTCCTGGTAATATAAGGGCATCACTATTAGATAAATCACTAATATTCCTGACATATAACGATTTTACAGACAGTTTATCTAGAGCATCTTTATGTAATGAAAAATCTCCTTGAATCGCTAATATACCTATCTTCAATTACCAACCTCTATTTTGTAGCATTTCATCATCTGGTATATCAGATATATCTAAACCTTCCATCGCATCTTTCAGACCAGAAGATATTTCAGCTAAACGGTTAGGGTCATCATAAAAAGTTGTTGCCTCTACTATAGCTTCAGCTCTAGCTTCAGGATCTTCAGACTTAAATATACCTGAACCAACAAATAATGATTCTGCTCCTAATTGCATCATCAAAGAGGCATCTGCTGGTGTAGCTATTCCTCCTGCGCTAAAATTAGGAACAGGTAATTTATTTATTTCCTTAACAGTACATAAAAGCTCTAGAGGAGCATTATTAGCTATAGAAAATTCTTTTATTTCATCATCATTCATTAATGAGACTGCTTTAATTTCATCAGTAATTGCTCTCATGTGTTTTACTGCTTCTACTATATTTCCTGAACCTGCTTCTCCTTTTGTTCTAATCATAGCTGCACCTTCATTAATTCGTCTAAGAGCTTCACCTAAATTTCGTGCTCCACAAACAAAAGGAATTTTAAACTGATTCTTATTAACATGATAGTAATGGTCTGCAGGAGTTAACACTTCACTTTCATCAATAAAATCAATTTCTAATGCTTCCAAAATCTGAGCTTCTGCAAAATGCCCTATTCTACATTTAGCCATTACAGGAATAGAAACTTTTTCTTTAATTTCTTTTATCATTTGAGGGTTGGACATTCTCGATATACCACCATCTTTCCTTATATCTGCAGGAATCTTTTCTAAAGCCATTACAG
>CAYOTG010000129.1:0-3807 GCA_964406825.1 uncultured bacterium | reverse complement strand
AAGATTATCAGAATTTGAATTTGAAATCCCAGAAAATCTTATTGCACAAAACCCTACAAAAACAAGGGATGCTTGTAAGTTAATGATAGTAGATAGAAAAACAGGAGATTTGCAGCATAAAAAATTTTCTGATATAGCTGATTTATTCAATAAAGGAGATGTTTTAGTTTTAAATAATACAAAAGTATTTCCTGCAAGACTTTATGCAACTAAAGATAAATCGGATGCAAAAGTAGAAGTGTTTTTATTAAGAGAATTAGAGAATGATCTTTGGGAGGCAATGGTTAAACCTGCAAGGAAGGTAAGAATAGGTAATAAATTGATTTTTAATAAAAATATTTCATGTGATGTTATAGACAATACAGTATCAGGAGGGAGAGTTTTAAGATTTGAATATAATGTTGATAGTTTATATCCCTTTATAGATAAGCAAGGGCTATCGCCACTACCCCCATATATAAAAAGAGAGTCGACACCTCAAGATAAAAAAAATTATCAAACTGTCTATGCTTCTGAAAGAGGTTCTGTTGCTGCTCCAACAGCAGGATTGCACTTTTCTGAAAAATTATTAAATAAAATAAAGAAAAAAGGTGTTAAAATCGTGTATATAACTCTTCATATAGGGCTTGGAACCTTTAGGCCTATTTTAGTTGAAGATCTTACAAGACATCATATGGATTCAGAATATTATGATATCCCTACAGAGACAGCAGAGACAATTAATGACGCAAAACGAAAAAAGAAAAAAATATGGACTGTTGGGACATCTACAAATAGAGCTTTAGAAACAGTTGTTGTTTCTGGTTTTGAAATTACTCCCAAAAGAGGCTGGACGGATAAATTTATTTATCCTCCATATAAATTCAAAATGTGTGATAGATTGATTACTAATTTTCATCAACCCAAGTCTACTTTAATGATGTTGGTTTCTGCATTTTCTAGTAAGGATATTGTCTTAAATACTTACCAAGAGGCTATTAAGAAGAAATATAAATTTTATTCTTATGGAGATGCGATGCTCCTATTATAAATATGAAATTAAGAATAGGTAATGGTATAGATGTTCATGAACTCCAATTAGGTCAAAATTTAATTATTGGGGGGATTAAAGTTGATTCCGAATATGGAATTAAAGGCCATAGTGATGGAGATTTAGTTGTTCATGCATTAGTAGATTCAATATTAGGAGCTCTTGCATTAGGAGACATAGGTCAATATTTCCCATCAAGTGACCCAAAATGGAAAAATGCTAGCAGTGAAACATTTTTAAAGTTTGCTATAGATAAGATGCAGAGCTTTGGGTATAAAATAAATAATATAGATATAACAGTTGTTCTTCAATCTCCATCTTTAAAATCATATAATAAACAAATAAGAATTAAATTATCTTCTTTATGTAATATTGAACTAAATCAAGTATCATTGAAAGCTACAACAACAGATAATTTAGGGTTTTTAGGTAGAGGCGAAGGAATCGCAGCATTTATAACAACCTTGCTTATTCAAAATGAAAATACGAACTAGATTTGCACCAAGTCCAACAGGATTTTTACATATAGGTGGATTGCGAACTGCTTTGTATAACTATGTTTTCTCCAAAAAAAATAATGGTGAATTTATATTAAGGATTGAAGATACTGATCAAAAAAGATTGGTAAAAAATGCAACATCAAGAATTATAAAATCTTTACAATCTTTCAATATAGAATTCGATGAGGGCCCTGATTTTAATGAAAAATATGGACCATATAAACAATCAGAAAGATTAGAGCTTTATAAATCTAACTATATAAAATTAATTGAAAATAATTTTGCTTATTTATGCTATATTGATAAAAATGATGAATTGATTCCTGAAAATAAAATAGATAAATCACTTAAAATTATTGAAGAACAAAGTAATCCATCTATTTCTCAAACTCCTTTTGTAATTAAATTTAGAATTCCATCTTCTAATAACTTTAGAACATATGATAAATTAAGGGGAGAAGTTATTTTTGATTTAAGCTTAATAGATGATCCTATCATTATTAAATCTGATGGATTCCCAACATACCATTTTGCAAATGTAGTAGATGATCATTATATGAGGATATCTCATGTTATCAGAGGGGAAGAATGGTTACCATCTCTACCTAAGCATATATTATTATATGAAAGTTTCGGTTGGGAAGCTCCACACTTTATTCATCTTCCATTGCTTCTGAATCCAGATAAAACAAAACTTTCCAAACGGCAAGGGGATGTTGATGTTGATGTTTTTCTTGAAAAAGGTTATTTGAAAGAAACAATAATAAATTTTATAGCACTGCTAGGATGGCACCCTAATAATGATGAAGAAATTTTTAATATAAATCAATTGATTAAAAATTTTTCAATTAATAGAATTCAAAAATCAGGGGCTATATTTGATATTAAAAAATTAGATTGGATGAATACTCAATATATTAAAAATTTGAGCATAAATGAACTTATTGATTTATCTTCTGATTTTATTAATAATGATTTTGATTTATCTGATAATGATAAATTAATTAAAGTTTTTACTTTTATTAAAGATAGGATAACTCTATTCCAAGATATACCTGATTTAATATCTCCCTTCTATAAAAATGTAGTTATATCAGATAAAGAAATATTAAATTGTATTAATGATAAAAAATCTCAAAGTATTATAAAATATTGGGAAAAAAAACTATTAGAACTAGATGAAATTAGCAAGAACTCAATCAATGAATTGATTGAAGAGACATCTGAAATGATGGAAGTTAGCGGTAAACAAATATTTTTCCCTTTAAGAGGTGCATTATATGGTAAATTGCATGGTCCTGACTTATATACTATTATTTCTATTTTGGATATTAATGAATCAGTTAGAAGGCTCAAACAATATATTTAAATGAAAGAAACTACCCCTGATATAAATAATTTTATTACAGAAATTATTGAAGAAGATATAAAAAATCAAACTTACAATAGTTCTATTAATACTCGTTTTCCACCAGAACCAAATGGGTATTTACATATTGGCCATGCAAAATCTATATTTCTTAATTTTGGTATAGCAAAGAAGTATAATGGAACTTGTAATTTACGTTTTGATGATACGAATCCTCTAAAAGAAAGTACTGATTATATTAATTCAATTATACAGGATGTTGAATGGTTGTTAGATTCTGAACAAATGGATAAAATTTTATATGCATCAGATTATTTTAATCAGATGTATCAATATGCTATATATCTTATTGAACAGGGATTAGCATATGTAGATGATCAAGATATGGATCAAATTAAAAAAAATCGAGGAGATTATAAGGTTAATGGTATTAATAGTCCATATAGAAACCGTACTATCAGTGAAAATCTACAATTATTTAATGATATGAAAAGTGGATTGTATAAAGATGGGGAGAAAGTTTTACGTGCTAAAATTGATATGAAAGCTAAAAATATAAATCTTAGAGACCCTATCATTTATAGAATTTTACATATCTCTCATCACAGAACAGGAGATTCATGGTGTATCTATCCTATGTATGATTGGGCTCATGGGCTTGAAGATTCTATAGAAAAAATTACTCATTCAATTTGCACACTAGAGTTTGAAGATCATAGACCCCTTTATGATTGGTTTTTAGAAAAATTAAATATTCATCATCCAAAACAAATAGAATTTGCAAAATTGAATATGACGTATACCGTAGTTAGCAAAAGGAATTTATTAAAATTAGTAGAAGAACAATTAGTAGATGGTTGGGATGATCCTAGAATGCCAACTATCTCTGGATTAAGAAGAAGAGGTTA
>CAYOTG010000128.1:0-3810 GCA_964406825.1 uncultured bacterium | reverse complement strand
TATACTTAGTGCTCCTGGAGCAAATATTTGGCAAGTTTGTGATCCGGTAGATACTGATAATGATGGTTTTATTGGTTGTTGTGACAGTTTCGATGTTATTGATGATAATGGTGTGGGTGGTACTGGAAATGGGGATGGAGTTTGTGATGTGGAATCAGAATTTACTACATGTTCTGTATGTGTAGCTAATGGTGGAACCTGGTTCCCTGATATAACTACAAATGCTATACCTGGAGGAGGACAAATCAATGGTCCAAACGATGTAAATGATGATCCTGCATATGGAAAAACAAATGGTGATGGTACAATCTTATGGCATATATCATACAGCGAAGCACTTAATCCAGGAGATGGAGATAACCCAGAGACTTATGAAGATTTTACATCAACAGTAACAGCGCAGTTAATAGATCCACTACAAACAGCTAGTGAAGGTGTTGATATTCTACTTATTAAATCTGAATTAAATGATAATCCATAAAAATTAGGAATAAATATAAATGTCAAATTTTAATCCACAATTTCAAAGAATCGGAGATATATTAGTACATAATAAAGCTATATCTCAAGAAGATTTAAATAAAGCTTTAGCTGAACAAAAAATTTCTAAAGAAAAGTTAGGTCATATACTTATCAAACTTGGATTTATAACTGAAAATGACCTGATTGATGCATATTCACAACAAATGGGTAAAAAATCTATTGATTTTGAAGATATATTAAAAGCAGATTTAGAAGTTACGGCTTTATTATCTGAAGAATTTGCTAAAGAAAAAAATATCATTGCATTAAATAAATCTGAGAATTCAATTATTGTTGTTATGTCAGACCCTGAGGATTTATCAACTTTAGATTCTGTTAAAAAATTAACACAGTTAAACCCTGAAATTTTTATTTCTGGTATTACCTCTATTACAAAAGCATTAGATATATTGTATGGTAAAATTAAAAAGAGTGGAGAGGTTGAAAGTGCTATATCAAGCATAAGTATTGTTAGAGGAGATGAGGAAGATGGAGAGGAAGTCAATCTAGAAACAGAAGAAGTATCTGCTGAAGATGCTCCATTTGTTAAACTTGTAAACTTAATTCTTCTAGAAGCAATTAAAGAAGGTTCAACTGATATTCACATAGAACCAGGAAGAGATGAGGTAAATGTGAGAATTAGAATTGATGGTGTGCTTGTAAAAATTATGTCTCCACCTGCAAATTCTTTGAATGGTATAGTTGCAAGAATAAAAATTCTATCTAAGCTCAATATCGCAGAGCATCGATTACCACAAGATGGTAGAATGAAACTTAAAACTTCTGAACGTGAGATTGATGTAAGGGTATCTATTCTACCTACAGTCCATGGTGAAAAAATAGTATTACGTCTTTTAGGTAGTGGTAATAAAACTCTTACTCTACAAAATCTTGGATTTCCCGATAATAAATTAAAGGTGTTTAGAAAATGGATTAATCAACCCTATGGTATGGTTATTATTTCAGGTCCTACGGGGAGTGGTAAATCAACAACTTTATATGCATCTTTAATGGAAATAATGAGTGAAGAAATAAATATAACCACAGTTGAAGACCCCGTTGAATATCAAATTCCTGGAATTAATCAAGTGCAAATGCATGATGCTATAGGATTGAATTTTTCTGCTTCTTTACGATCTATTCTACGTCAAGATCCAGATGTTTTATTAATTGGAGAAATAAGAGATAGTGAAACAGCAGATATTGCAGTTAAATTTTCACTAACTGGACACTTAGTATTCAGTACTGTTCATGCAAATGATGCACCCTCAACAATTACAAGGCTACTAGATTTAGGGATAGCTCCCTTCCTTTTAGGATCATCTCTAAATTTAATTATGGCTCAAAGATTAGTTAGAACAATTGATGAGAAAGCTAAAGAAGAATATACTCCAACATCAGAAGAATTAAAAAAAGTCAATCTTTCAAACAAAGATACAAAATCAATGAAATTTTTCCAGGGGAAACCTACTACAGATAACCATCAAACAGGTTATAAGGGAAGAACAGCAATTCATGAGATCCTAGAAGTAAATAATGATATGAGACAACTTATATATGATGGTTCAAGCGAAAATAAAATTAAAGATCTTGCTATTAAAAATGGAATGACATCTTTACGAAGTGCTGGTATTGAAAAAATAAAAACTGGTCAAACAACAATTGAGGAAGTATTAAGAGCAACTGTTGAGGATAATTAATGGCTGAATTTAGCTATATAATTAGAACAACAAAAGGATCCCGAGAAAGCGGGGAAATCAAATCTGATAATTATAATACAGCTCTTGATGAACTTCAAGTGAATGGTAATATAGTAATAAAGTTATCTGAAAGAGATACATCCTTTGACTTTATAAAACCTTTTTTAGACCGTTTATCAATAGCACTAGAAGAATTAAAGAATAAGGTTCCTTTAAATGTTTTAGTGTTCTTCACACGTCAACTTTCAACTATGTTTTCTGCTGGATTAACAATTGAACGAGCACTATATTTTTTAAGTACTGAAGAAAAAAATAAAAAATTTAAAAAAATATTGCTAAAAATAGCTGACGATGTAAAAAAAGGTCTATTATTATCTAGTGCTCTAGAAAATCATCCTGGAGTATTTTCTAATCTTTATGTTGCTTTAGTAAAAGCTGGAGAAGTCAGTGGAAAATTATCAGAAACACTTGAAGAATTATCTATATATTTAGAAAAAATAGAAGATACTCAAAGAAAAGTTAAATCAGCGATGTACTACCCTGTCTTCATTATTATTTTTCTTTTTGTTGTTATTACTGTTATGTTTACATTTTTAATTCCAAAATTTAAAAATGTATATGACCAATTAGGATCAGAATTACCATATTACACAGTATTATTTGTAAACATGTCAGTCTGGTTTCAAAATAATTTTTTCACTGTTTTTATATTACTCATTACCGGATTAATAACACTTTGGATTTTTACTCTAACTGATACAGGAAGACTTATACGTGATAAGATATTACTTAAAATACCTATTTTTGGTAGTATTGTCAGACAAAATATTTTAAGTAAATTCAGTAAAACATTTGGTATTTTAATTAGTTCTGGTGTTGCAGTAATGGAAGCTATGGACCTTGTAATTAAAGTCGTTAGTAATAGGGTTTATGAAATAGCTATTAAAGATGCAACAAAAAATATAGAAAATGGTGTTTCCATATCTGACTCTCTGAAAGATACTGGAGTGTTTCCTCCTATTATGATTCAATTATTTTCTACTGGAGAAGAAACTGGAGAAATAGATAATTTATCTCTTAAAGCATCTGAGTTTTATACAAAACAGGTAAATGCTTCAGTAGATAGATTAACCTCATTAATAGAGCCCCTACTAATCATTTTAGTAGGTCTAGTTATTGGAGGTGTAATTATAGTAACATATTTACCTATATTCCAAGTTGGGTCAGCAATTGCTAATTAAATAACAATGTATTTAATCCACATTGTATATTTTATAGCTGGATTAATTATTGGAAGTTTTATTAATGTTCTAATATATAGATTACCTAATAACCTATCTATTATTAAACCTAGGTCATTTTGCGTACATTGCAAGCATAGTATCCCTATATATAGAAATATTCCTTTAATATCATATTTAATTCAACTGGGAAAATGTGCAAATTGTAAAAATAGCATATCAATTATTTATCCATTAATTGAGTTGACCATTGGATTGATTTGGTTATTATCATTTCTATCTTTTACTGATTTAAATCAAATAATCAGCTATGCAGTTGTTAGTTCTTTTCTGATAGCCATTGCTAT
>CAYOTG010000127.1:0-3828 GCA_964406825.1 uncultured bacterium | reverse complement strand
CCTAGATGCCAATCATCAATTAAATTATC
This sequence comes from uncultured bacterium, assembly GCA_964406825.1. Taxonomy (GTDB): domain Bacteria; phylum Fidelibacterota; class Marinisomatia; order SCGC-AAA003-L08; family D37C17. Next base: position 3,799 of record CAYOTG010000127.1, on the reverse strand, counting down.
TATTTTTTTTCTTGCCCATATATCTCCAATCCCATCATTTTCAACACCTTTAGAAATATTTATAGGAATTTCTACTTTAAAATATCCTGACGAAGTTTTTCCTGAAAAAAATGAATTGATATCTCCAGAGATATCGCTATTTATTTTTCCAAATACAATTAAAGGTTCATTAATAAATAAATCCGGTAATGGACTAGGATATAATTCTGCTTGATTATTTAAATCTAATCTTATATCTGTTAAAACAGGCATATCAATTTTATTTAATAATTCCTTCATTTTTTCATCGACATGATTAATATTGTTAATATAAGTATATGTACCCCTACCCTTTTGTGACACTTTTTCAAGCAAATGGCCATTAGGAGCAGTACCAATTCCTATACTAAACAATCTAGATTTACCAAGATATGAGTCTACAATATTAAAAACATTTCTTTCATATCCAATATCTCCATCAGTAATAAATAATATCATTTTTATTTTATCTTCTATAGGACTCATCAGCATAGCATATTTCAATGGCTCTAGAGCTCTTGTTCCTCCATCTGCATTTAAATTATTAATAAAATTATACGCATTTGAAATAGTATTCTCATTAACGGGAATAGATGATTGACTCATTGAAAAATAACTATCATTATACGCTATTATATTAAATAAATCATTATGATTTAATTGGCTGATTGAATACTGAAGACCTTTTTTAGCTTGTGAAATTGAGACTCCTCGCATTGACCCTGAAACATCAATAATAAATATTATTTCTTTACCTATATTAACTTTTTCCTCTGTTTTTTCAGGAGGCATAGCCATAAGCATAAAATAATTATCTTGTTCATTTTCATTTATAAATAATGCAGCTTTAGGTTCCTTACCTTTTTTAACTGAATATTCCATAACAAAATCTTTATTTGGTATATTTTCATTATTGTTTAACTTAATTTCATACCTTCCCTTCCCTTTTTTCTTCTTAATAATTTTATGAGATGATGAAGTAATATTATTAATATCCAATCCTGCGTCAAGATTTATATTTAATGAGATTGTATTGCCTGATCTCATCCCTTCTGGAACTACTTTTGGTGTTATCTGAGATGCATCAGGTATAATATCCGTATCATATGACCAACCTGTACCACTATAACCTACAACTCTTGATCCATCAATATACCTTGGTGCCACAACCATGGGGAATCGCATTCTAAATTTACCATTATCATATTTCAATTCATTAACATACTGTAATCTAACTACTATGGTATCACCAGGCATAACATTTGCAACCTTATTAGTAAAAATATTGGGTCTTTGTTGTTCAGTTAATGTTGTTCGTTTTCCTTCTTTTTTTGCTTTTTCATAGACCTTTTTTGCTTCTGATTTTTCTTTCATTATACCTTGTATAACTCTATCTCCAATAATCATTGTCATATTATTTACTGCTGCATTTGGAGGTAATGGAAAAACATAAACAGCTTCTATTGGATTATTACTATCATTTGTAAACATTTGATCAACAGTAGCACTTGCAATCATCCCTTGTATATCAATATCAATAGCCGTATTAATAGTTGGGATTAATTTATATCTACTTCCATCTTCGCTTTTAACTAAAAAAGAGCCCTCTCTAACATCATTTATACTTTTAATTTCAACAGAGTTGTTTGCTATTATTTGTGATATCAAAATCATTATTACAGTAATATATTTATTCATTGTTATTTTCCTTTAATTTGCAGTTTTAGATGTAACTATCCCACTAGACATGTCGATGTCTTTTTTACTATTTGTTTTTTTTGAAAAACAGCAACCTTAGCTAATATTAGAATTACTTATAATAAATTATTTTAAAACTTCCACTAGTAAAAAGTATGAATAAAATTGAACTTATTGAAATAAGCAGGTTGTAAGTAGTATACTCATTTAAAGTAAGATTGTTTCATTTTTTTATCAATTCATATAAAAAATCTGCAATTGCTAGAGAGGAAGTAAGCCCTGGGGAATCAATACCTATCAGATTATAAAAATTGTCAAATTCTTCTTCTTCTTTTATGATAAAATCATTCATCTGTCCATCATATTTAATCTTAGGACGAATACCAGAAAAATCACTATGTAATTCAGTGATTTTAGTTGAGATAAGCTGATTGGCCTGTTCTATAAATATTTTTTTATATTTATCATCTGTTTTATAATCAATAGAATCAACTTTATATATATTTGGACCAAAAAATACTTCTCCATTTAAATTTAAAACAGCATGGATTCCAAGAGACAAATCTTTAGGAACTGGATAAATAAGGCAATTAAGATTTTTTACTTGAGATGTTTTAAAATAATCTCCTTTATAATATTCAATATCATATTTATTATTCAAGAGCTGATTAGCAATTTCATGAGCCCATAAACCACCACAATTAATTATATATTCACTTGTTATAGATATATCATCATTAACAAAATCAATTATATATAAGTCTTGATTTTTTTTTATAGTATTTAGCTCAAGATTATATATAATGGATACATTTTTTGATAGGGATAAATTCTCTAACTTTGACATAATTAAATGTGAATCAATAATTCCAGTTGAAGGAACCCACAGTGACTTTTTACAATTAATATTTTTTTCAATATTTAAAGATTTATTTCTAGAAAGAATTTCAACACCTTTAAGACCATTATTAATAGATCTTGATAAAATAACTTCGAGTTTGTCAATTTCATCATCACTATTTGCAACAATCAATTTTCCACAATTTTGATGAGGAATATTATATTTTTGGCAAAAAGAATACATCATATCATTGCCTTTAACACATAATCTTGCCTTTAATGAATTTTCCGGATAATAAAAACCTGAATGAAGAACTTCGCTATTTCTACTAGAAGTATGTAATCCGAATTTCTTTTCTTTTTCAATGACAAGTATATTATCATATTTTCGGCTTAGACGTTCAGCTACTGCTAAACCTATAATCCCTGCACCTATTATTGTATATTTAAAATGATTTTTCATATAAAAAAAGGGAGCATTATATGAAATACTCCCTTCTTAATTGCAAGTAAACTAAAAAATAGTTTTATTTAATCAGTACAGCCTTCTTTGTCTCAACTTGTCCATGCATCATCATATTTATATAATAAACACCTGAAGCAAGAGAACCTGCATTCCAAACAGCCTGATAGTCTCCTTCTGTTTGATAACCACTATGAAGGATAGCAACTTCTTGACCCAGTATATTATAAACAGATAAGCGTAAATCTCCAGCTTGATCAACACTATAATCAATTTGAGTAACTGGATTAAATGGATTGGGGTATAAGCTTGTTATTGAAAAATTACGTCCATCTAACCATCTTACTGACATTTTATCACCAATAACATTACCTGCTATAATACTAATATCACTATCAGTATCCAAGTTTGCTCCATCCACTATTTGGACAGTTAAACTGTTATTAAAAGTTTTATTCTGCATTGAATATACTAATGCTACTTTATTAATATCTTCCATATTCTTAGAAAGAACAAAAGAGTTTGTATTATCCATTAAATTAATATCTGATACTCCTCCTAGCATTCTTAATTCTAACCCAACTGCATTATCAGATGTAAAGGTTAAATATAAATCATTGCCTTGTACTTCTGAGGTAACATCAACATAACTACCTGATGATGCAAACTGGTTTGCATTACCTAAAACAGCATTGATAATTTGAATAACATCAAGGATATTAATAGTACCATCACCTGTCATATCAGCATCTGATTTTTCACAATCAGTAAAATCAGGAG
>CAYOTG010000126.1:0-3854 GCA_964406825.1 uncultured bacterium | reverse complement strand
CTTATTATGAATGTCAATCGAGTATTATCTGTTATTTTTTTTCCAGCTTTAGGATAATGATAAATGATATTATCTTTTATTGTTTTATCATTATATTCATAGATTGTAGTATCAATTATTATATCGTTTCTATCTAATAGTAGCTTAGTGCTTCTATAAGACTTATCAATAAAATTTTCCATTATAAAATCTTTTTTAGCTGATGCTATACTAATTTTAATATCTCTACCAAGTTTGACCTTAGTAAATGCACGTGGAGAAGTATTGATAACTTCGCCCTCTTTATAGATTTCATTATATTTTACATAATGAATTTTTAAATTAAATTTATCTAAAATCTTTTCAGCTTCTGTTATATCTAAAGAACGTACATCTGGTAAATATATTTCATTACCTTTTTTTGTTAAAAATGGTAATAATAAAGAATCTATACTTATAATTCCCAGTATAGAAAATAATAAGAATGAAACAAAATATTTAGATATTATTTTAAGCATGTTTTTTTAGTTTAATTGCAAATATACCTTCGTAGTCATTTTTATTTGGTAGAATTGTTATTCCTCCAATTTTATTAATAAATTTTAAAGGAACTAAATTTTTAATATTAGATATAGTAAAATCATCATTTTTCTTAAGGAATTTAATAATATTATATTCGTTTTCATCATTAAAAATCGAACAAGTACAATAAACAATTTCGCCTCCTGCTTTCAGGCTATTTTTCATATTATCCAATATTTTATATTGGGTTGTTTGAAATTCTTTTATTATACTTTCGTTTAGTCTCCATTTTATGTCAGGATTTTTTCTAATTGTTCCTGAACTGCTACAGGGCATATCCATTATAATTTTATCATAATGAATTTTTGAATTATATGTCAAAGCATCACTGCACAAATATTGTATATTGAGGATATTTAAGATAGATAAGTTAGTTTTTAATTTATTCATTCTTCCATCATTAATATCCATACATGTGATCTTAATTTTATTCTTCATTAGCTGGCCTAGCAATGAAGCTTTTCCACCAGGTGCTGAACATGCATCAAGTATTACATTATCTTTTTTAGGATCCATTAAATTTATAACATGGCCTGAGGATGGATTTTGAATGTATAAATATCCCTCCTTGATTAATTCTATGATGGTTCCCTTACTATCAAACTTATTTACTCTTAAATATATTTTTAAATGAGTATCTTGTATAAAAGATATATTGTTTTTACCTAGAATATCTTTGATAAATTTAATCGTAGTTTTTAATAAATTGACTCTTAGCCATATTTTTGGTATCTCTAAATTTAATTTTAAAATTTTTCTAGTTTCTGTGGTACCATAATGATCAATTAATTTATTAAGCAGCCATTCTGGATGTAAAAAATTTATTTTTATATATTCTTTATCTTTAGATTTTTCATCTATCCTAAATCCTGATTTTTCAACTTTTCTTAAAATAGCATTAATAAAAGTAGTAGATTTTTTATGTTTATTTTTAGATAATTCTACAATAGTATTAACAGCAGCATAATTTGGAATACCATCACAATAAAGTATTTGATAAATACCCATATAAAGTAAAATTGATGTTTTTTTGTCAATTTTTTTTATTTTAGAGTATTTAGATATATTGAAATCAAGGACTGTTTTATATCGTAAAATTCCCTTTGATATATTAATGATAAAATTTTTATCTGCTTTGCTTAATTCTGGTAAGCTCTTTAATGATTTATCCATTATAATTTTAAAAGATTTATTAGAAGAAAAAAAATCTAATAGTAAATTAAAAATTATATTACGCGGTTTATTATTCAAATTTATTCACTGTCCTATTTGAATTCATGAAATCAGCAGCTGTAATTTTTTTAGAACCTTCTATCTGTACATATTCTGATTGAATATGTCCACTTCCTGTTGAAATAAGTAATTTATTATTCTCTAGAATAAAGGCCCCAATATCATGTTTTATTGATTTAGGAGAATAATAGGTTTTATAAAATTTAATTCTTTTATTTAAATATAATGCATAGGCCCCTCTATAGGAAAAAGCTCTAATTTTATTGTGTATATTAAATGATGTATCATGCCAATTAATTTTATAATCAGTCTTTTTGATTTTAGGTGCTCTGTAATCATTATTTTTATTATTTACAATCATTGATTTATCTTCATTGGAGATTATTTTATTAATTGTGTCTTTTAATATTGTTTTACCTAAAATAGATAGTTCTTTATACAAATCATTGAAAGTTATACGATCATTAATAGGTAATTCTAATTGTGAAATTATATTACCTTTATCAATAGCATTATTCAAATAAAATGTTGTGAGACCTGTTTTATCATCCCCGTTTAAAAGAGAATATTGTATAGGCGATGCCCCTCGATATTTAGGTAATAAAGAAGCATGTAGATTAATAGCCCCTTTTTTAGGTAATCTGTAAATTTTTTCAGGAATAAACTTATATGCAACAACAATAAATAAATCTGCATTTATAGATTTTAGAGTATTATATAAATTATCATCTAGTAAATCGTTACATTCTAAGATTTTATATGAGAATTTTAGAGCAGTTTCTTTAACAGGACTCGTTTTTTTGATTAATCCTCGGCCCATTTTTTTATCTGGATTTGTAATAACTAATTCAACACTAATATTATTAAAACTATTTAAATGTTCTAAAGATGTGGCTGCAAATTCCGGATTACCAAAAAAAACAATCTTCATAAGCTTTTATTTATTATATAGTGAAGTGATATGAGTTTTCAAAACATCTACTTTTGTATTGTTAACATCAATTTCTAAAATATCTTGATTTTTCCCTTTAATATTTTTAATTGTACCAATAATACCACCTCTTGTAATAACTTTATCTCCTTTTTTAAGACTCTCAAGCATTGTTGTATGTTCTTTTTGTTGTCTCACTTGAGGACGTATCATAATGAAATAAATTACTGCAAATATTAGTAAATAAATTGGAAGTGGCCCCAAAGTTTGAAGTATATTAGCATTTAAGTTTGTGAAATGGATTAAATTATTCATGTCATATTTTAGTAAAATTTATATAATTATAATAAGTAATAATGTTCAAGATTGGAAATATTAAGGTAGATAATCCTCTTTTTTTAGCTCCTATGGCTGGTATTACAGATCATCCATTTAGAACGATATGCAAGCGACTTGGTGCAGGATTAGTATATACAGAATTTGTAAGTGCCGATGGTATCATTAGAGAAAATGAAAAAACATTAAATATGATAAAATTTACTGATGAAGAAAGGCCTATAGGAATTCAAATTTTTGGTGATCAGCCTGAGATAGTATCTAAGTCAGCAAAATATATATGCGAAGCGTTTAAGCCTGATTTAATAGATATTAATTATGGTTGTCCTGTACCTAAAGTTACTAAAAAAGGTGCAGGCTCTGCAGCTTTAAAAGATTTATGTATTATGAAAGATATAACAGAAGCTGTTGTTGAGAGTGTTCCTGATACGCCCGTTACAGTTAAAATGCGCGCAGGATGGAACTCTGATAATATAGTTTCAACCAAAGCAGGGCTTTTGTTAGAAAGTATAGGGATTAAAGGTATTGCTTTACATGGAAGAACAACTAGTCAATTATTTAAAGGTAAGGCAGATTGGAATTATATAAAAGAATTGAAAGAAGCAGTTAGCATCCCAGTTATTGGAAATGGTGATATAACAAGCTATTCCGATTATTGCAGAATGAGAGATTATACTAATTGTGATGCTGTGATGATAGGTCGAGGTGCATTGGGAAATCCTTGGATATTTAATAATATTATAAATAAAATTAATAACAAAAATTTCAAGAAAGAGAATTTAGAATTGGTTGT
>CAYOTG010000125.1:0-3865 GCA_964406825.1 uncultured bacterium | reverse complement strand
GCTATAATGTTGATAATGGATGTTCGGTTAAATTATCATCAAGATTAATATCTAGATTAAGACATAGACAATTTGGTGTTTTTATAACTACATCATACCTAAATCAACAGGCATATAAAGAAATTATTGAAGATAAGCATCCGGTTTTAATTATCTCTGGTATAGACTTAGTTGATATAGTTAAGTCAAAATATGCTAATACAAAAAAAGAATTGGGAATTAGATTGAATAATGAATTTCCTATTAAGAAATGATTTACCGATACAATTACTGATAATATATATTATGTCTAATTTTATATATTCTTACTAAGGGGAGATATATTTCATAGGTTTAAGCTATTGTATTAATTGCGAATAATTAGATATTAGATTTGCTTACCATATCCACCTCCACTATCACGTTTTTTAGCTGGAGGCATAAAATACCATGATAGGCCCAAATAAATAGTTTTATAATCAGCATTTAATTTTCGTCCAACCATATCTGTAAAACTTTCTTCATCATCTATGCTAGACCAATCCTGCCAATCGCTTGCTTTAATACTTTTAATCAGGCTATATCTAACTCCAAATTCTATTGCATAACGTGCAGGATTATGAAATGTAAATTGCGTTCCAAAATCAACCGTCATAAAAGGACTATACATTCTATTATCAACTACAGTGCTTTCATTGTCATCTAGGTAGGTATCACAATCATTGTCAAATATTATATGTAGCAATGTAGAAAAAAAAGAATCGCATTCATTTTCCCAAGTATTTGGAGCATCGTATACTGTGTACTGTTTAAAAAAGCCAAATCCAACAGATCCATTAATATAAGGCCTAAATAGTCCGTTACCTGCTACCCCTTTATTTATAATAAATTTAACACCTACATCAAAAAGATTTGCTTTTTCTCCTTCTCTTATCTGGTATCCATTCCAACCTTCATCAGATACTATATTTTCACCAAAAGAAATATTTTGCCAACCAAAATTATATCTAAAATTATCTCTGTTATCAAGAGGTTTCTCAAAAGCAACTTTAAATGTAAATCCATTTGAAGCATAACTATCATATAAATTAGTTGGAACACTGTTACCCATTGTAAATACCCATGATGGATGCTTTATATGATGGTTTAACTCAAGTAAACTCCTTTCATACGCGGAAGAGTATAAAAAACTTAGGGACAACAATATAAAAACTATTCTCATCTATACATCTCCTTCTTCATTTAAATTAAGTAAACTTAAATACATGTAATATCCAATAATAATAATCACTAATGAGCAAATAACATTTCCTATCAATATACCTGGATAAGCATTGGAATTTGCAGCAGCTAATAAATTAAATCCTGTAACAATTGAAATAACCAATGGAATCATAGCCATATTATAAATCAATTGATTTAAATACAATGATGCAAAAATCATAAGAATCCAAAATGAACCGAAAACCCATACACCTAGACTATTAATAGGCGTATCACCACCTAAGTGTGTTCCTAAGAATAAAAATGCAAATACAGTACTAGATAATATGACAATCAATCCCCTTTTCTTCTTGTTGAAATATTTAGTTTTATCCATCAAATTAACCATAAAGAGCATTATAATAACCTGGTTAAAATAACTAAATATCGTATCCTTTAAATTCTTTAAAAAAGGGACATATGAATTCACAACATCCATACCAGATATCCATACGGGCGTCATATCACTTATATTAAAAGCCCGAGAAGTAAAGCCTATAACAATTAATGATATAGAGACTATCTCAAAATATGTAAAACGATGAATAGTTTTAGGTTTATTAGTTGATATACTGGAGAATATAGCAGACAGCATAAAACTAAGAATAAAGGAAAATAATAGAGAAGAAATTAAATTTGTAGCTATCTGATTAATAAATGGTTGAGCAGATGAAAAATCTGACACTAGTAATGGATATGAATTAATGATATCCATTATCCCAAATAAAGCAAGAAATAAAAATATATTTTTAAACAATTTTATATTAAAAGATCCCTTACTCCATTTTGCTATAGAAGAGGCTACCGCATAAATAATTAAAAAGATAAAAGTAAATGAGCAAATCATTCGAATTAAACCAAGCGTGGTCATATTATTCTTATCATCTCTTTCCCAATCTTCTGGTATATATACAAACCTACTACTTGATGTCACCTCATCACCGGCAATATTAATTTTAATTCTTAAATCTCCACTATCTAATAGTTTGCTTTGATCTGAGAATATAAATGTCCAATCCTTACGGTTTGGAAGATCTGATGGTTCAAAAGATATTTCTTCAATTTGCTTAGCAGTAAGATTAAATTGATTAGCAATATATTCCTCTGCAATATTCCTAGCTGCATTTTCATTAACACTATTACCTTCCCTATTTTCCGGAACTTTATGTCTTATCTGATTTAATGTACCATCGGCATTGATAAGAACCGAATATTCTTCTGTTTTATCATTTACATCCCCTGAAAATTTTACATAACGAATATTCCATAAATTATTATCTAAATAAGAACCCATCAAATCATCATATGTTTCTTGTCCTATTTCTTGCCAAATAAATCTATCTTCTGCATCTATTTCGCCACTATAGAATTTTGACAATACTGACCAACTATTATCTAAAATGATATTATCATTATCTAGGTATGTCTCAGCAAGATTTAAAGCTTCAGTACGAGAAACTTCTAAGGTTAGAGTTGAATAATTATTTTTGGATGAATATTCAGAAATGGATAAGATACTTACAACCAATAGTCCATAAAGCATTATTTTATAATTTTTATGAATTATAAGATCTTGAATAGTATTTTCTTGTCTATCTTCTTTTTCAACAATCTCTTCAGGAACAAAAGATTTATTCAATTGACTCTTATCTATATCATTAAAACTTCTATTCTTTAACCATGATCTTAGAATAACCCAAGCAGGTATTAAAGTCAATACAAAAACCATCAATTTATCAAACAATAAATCACTTGAGCTCGAAGTGAATAGTGGCAATGAAAACCATACAACATCGTATCCAAAATGAGAGATAATAACTGGTAATAATCCAAATCTAATATAAATAGCACCCCAAAATAGAGATGGGATAATCAATTCAACTAAACGAGAATAAGCTGGATAGGAAGGATAATTTGCATGTGCTGCAGCAAAAATAACGGCTTGTAATATCATTGCAAAAACAAGCCATGCTGTTCTATTACCATATTTTTTTGATATCAAGACGGCACCTGCTAGAGGCACTGCTCTAAATAAACATTCTTCCCAAAACCCTGCATGAAGTGACATTCCAACCGCTGATAACCAAGGAAATGGTGTTGCAATCATATCAGGATGAAATAATGTCGATGAAGGAACCCACCAACCAAAATAATTAGCTGTTATCATATAAAAAGAAACAACAAATATTAAATCAAGACCAATTAAAAGATAACCACCAACTGTCTGGCCAATCACCTCATAACTTATAGCATTATTATTTTTCCATAAACTCCAAAATTGAACATGTTCAGGAAAAGCCTTACGTGTCAAACTCTCAGCAGCTACAAATGACAAGAGTATTAAAATAAAATCTACAATACCCCCTATCAATGAAGATACTATCATTTGCATGATAAAATTTTGGGGAGAAACAGCTGTGTCATAGCCAAGCCAACTAAGTGGCATATAATTAAGTCCAGATATTACGGTTAATACTGAAACAAATAATGCCCAATAAATAGCTGTTTTCCATAATAACCAACGTTCTCTATTTAATAAGAATAATCCTACTATAATACCACCAAGTACATAAAAAATAAATAAACCATAATTAGCAAATGAAGCTATAGTATTATTAGATGA
>CAYOTG010000124.1:0-3889 GCA_964406825.1 uncultured bacterium | reverse complement strand
AAAAGTTTTTTTAAAATTATTGAAACTAAATGGGATTGTTCGATTATAGAAATTATATCCTCTGTAGTTAAAATTAATAGTAAATTATATGAATATTTAGAAAAAGAAAATTTTTCTAATGTATTTGAAAAAATTCAAAAAAACAGTATTAATAAAAAACAATTACTGAGCCAGTTTCATACATGGTTTGATAATTTTAGAATATATAAATTTTTAAAAATATATATCAATGAAGCTAGATAAATTAAATGGCCAACAATTATATGCTGCTATTTCTATTGGGATAGAAAATCTTGTGGCACACCAAAAAACATTAGATGAAATCAATGTTTTCCCTGTTCCCGATGGGGATACAGGCACCAATATGGTTTTCACGTTACTCCCAATTATTACAGATTATAAAGATTTTGATTTTGATAGAGTCGATAAAACTATGGAATTAATATCTAATACAGCGCTTGAATCAGCCAGAGGGAACTCAGGTACAATCATTGCTCAATTTTATTATGGCCTTAAAAAATCATTTGAAAATCTTGATACAATAGATGTGAAAGATTTTGCTAAGGGATTACAGCAAGGCTATGAAAGTGCCATAGACTCTCTTACAGATCCTGAAGAAGGAACAATTATTACAGTTATGAGAGATGTAGCAAAATCTGCACAATTAATTACAAATGAAGGTTGCAATGATTATGTACCATTTATAAAACATATTTTTAAAGAAGCTGAACGATCTCTTAAATCGACCAAAACAATTTTGAAAATTTTAAAAAAATCAGATGTTGTTGATTCAGGAGCTTTAGGATATGTTTTATTAATTCAAGGAGCACTTAATCTTTTAGAAAGGGGACAAGGTAGACGTATTCAAACTACTCATTTAGATATTAGTTATGAAATTGAAAAAATTGAAGGCTTACATCGAGATGTAGATTTTACTATTGAAAATAAATTTTGTACGGAGTGTGTTGTATTAGGAGAGAATATTAATCGTAATGAACTTAAAGAAAAAATTACGGATTTTGGTGATAGTATGGTGATAGCTGGCTCTAGCAGAAAAGTTAAAGTCCATATACATACCAATGAACCTGCTAAACTATTTAAAATGTGTAATGTATACGGTAATGTTATTGATAAAAAAGTTGATGATATGACAAAACAAGAAAAGTCTATTCATCATCATGGAGCAAGCTCTATAGCTATTGTTACTGATTCAACAGCAGATTTACCTGATGAATATTTAAAAGAAGTTCAGGTGGTCTCAGTTAAATATAGTTTTGGGCGTCAACAACATATTGATAAGGTTACTCAAACGAATAAAGAATTTTATCATCAGATGGCAACAGATTCCAATCACCCTAAAACTTCCCAGCCAACTTCGCGAGATTTCATTAAAATGTATAATTTCGTATCATCACATTATAAAAATATTATATCTATTCATTTATCTCAAAAACTTAGTGGTACATATCAATCTGCCTTAAATGGATCACAAGGAATTACTAAAACAAATATACAAATTATTGACTCACAAACAGCATCAGTATCTTTAGGGTTATTAACTATGCATGCAGTAGATTTAAAGCAAGAAGGAAAATCCTATCATGAAATTTTAAATAGTGTCAAAAAAAAGAAATCTGATACTGAAATTTATTTATTGCTCTATGATTTAACATATGCCGTTAGAGGTGGACGTGTTCCATCGAAAGTTAAAACGATTGCAGATTTATTTAGATTAACTCCTATACTTACAGCCAGATCAGGTAAATTGAAAGTAGCTGGAACATTAAAAGGAAAATCTGATATAGTTTCTAAATTTTCAAAATATGTATTAAAAAAAATTGATACTAATTTTAGTTATAGAATGCTTATAGGGCATGCTGATAGCCAAGATAATGGAGAAATATTACAAAATAAAATTATCGCTAGGCTTGACAATATAAAATCAAATTATTTATTAGAGCTTGGAGGAGGGTTAGGTTGCCATGCTGGGCCAGGAGCTTTAGTTGTCGGATTGCAAAAATTAGATAAGGAAATATAAAACACAGTGATAAAATTTTTATTATTTATTTTTATTAGTTATTTATTTGGTTCTATTTCTGGAAGTTTATTATTAGGCAAATTTAAAAATATAGATATAAGAAAATTAGGGAGCGGTAATGCTGGTGGTACCAATGCATTGCGTAGTGTTGGCCCTTTATTTGCATTAGGAACAATTGTTATCGACATTTTAAAGGGATTTTTGCCTATATTTTTATCAGGATATGTAACCTTTGGCGGACATGTTAATGACGATTTAGCAAAAATTATATTTGGGGTAGCTGCAGTTTTAGGTCATGTATACCCTATATTTTATGGTTTTAAAGGGGGAAAGGGAGCAGGATCATTGGTTGGTGTTGTTCTTGCAATTTTCCCATATAGTGTTCCAATAATTTTTTTAGTATGGATTATTATATTAGTGTTAACTGGATATGTTGGCCTAAGCACAATGTGCGCAGGCATTAGTTTAGTTGGTATAACCTATTTTAAATATGATCCAACAATAGCTTCAGAATTTGGATATTTTACAATTATTATTTCTATATTTTTGATATATACACATCGAGACAATATTAAACGAATGATTGCTGGTGAGGAAAATCAATTTAAAAAAGTAATGATTTTTAAAAAACATTTAAAGTAGATTAAAAATTTCTTACAATTACTTGTAATTCTTTATTCCCATTATATGGTGTCATTCCAATACAGATATCTATTTTTGCCATTTTTATAATATCATATCGAATTCCTATACCGAAGCTTCTAATTTTACTCTTCTCTATTAGCTCAAAATGATTAAAATTAATCCTATCCCAGCCCACTCCCCAATCCCAAAAAAATAATAAATTTCTAGAAAATACGCCATTGTCATAGAAAGGTAATTCTATTTGTATAGTTGAGGCCATTATATTATTCCACAATAAATTATTCTCATATGTATTAAAATCATCAGGGATTTGATTAATATTATATCCTCTTACATAATCTTCTGATATAATATAATCCTTATCGTATATTGGTATATTATTAGAAGTATTAATTTTTAATTGATTTCTAATTAATAATCGTGGTCTATTTTGGTCTTCAGGGTTTATATCATTAAAATATATATAATAATCATTTTCTAAATTCATGGAAAAATAATTTTTATATGTATGTTCAAAATATAAATGTGCTAATTTAATTTTTAATCGATTATTCAATCCGCCTAATTTGACTTGATACCCTAAGGAATTTGTTATAGAATAATTATTTTCATTATTTCCATTACCCGATAATAATTTATAATATTCTACTTTATTTGATATTTTGATTTGATGTGATGTATTTTGGGTTAATAGAGCAAAGGAAGTTTTGATACCCCTACTATAAATTGTATAGTCATTTTCAGTATTATCATAAAATTTATTATATAAATTTATATTTAAGGAGTCATTTGTCTTGTAAATTTTTGGGTTGGAGTATTGAATATCAATTAGAGTTGAGGCTCCGATTAAAGCACTGAGCTTTAATTTTTTATTTTCCCCTTTAAGATTATTAAATAATACCGATCCCCCATATGACCATCCTAAAATATCATGTTTATCAATTTCAGGCCTAGGGAATATTGCTGGTTTTTCCCATACGAAAATATAATATTTAGAATTATCTGGATAAATAATGGCATCATAAAATAATTCTGAATTAAATAGAGCAGCTTGATCCTCTATAGCTTGTTTAGTATTAATTGAATCTCCAATAGAATGAGAAATTAAATTTAATATGGTACTATCCTTTGTAACGCTATTACCAGTAATGATAATTTCTTGAATGGTATTAGCATGTATATATGCTAATATTATAAATAAAATGA
>CAYOTG010000123.1:0-3894 GCA_964406825.1 uncultured bacterium | reverse complement strand
TGAATCTAAAACCAATACAGTTGGATTTATAGATGCCTGGATATCATCAATTGTTGAATATGCATTATCTGTTGTAGTAGAACTTTGATTTATTTGTGTATTAAATGAGTCACTGAGTACACCATCAATACACTCTATACAGCTTAGATAATCATTTTCTATTTTAACCATCATATTAATATCAATTGAATTATTATTTGAAGTCATAGCATTATTTAAATCATCACTGTCTTCATCAAGTCTGATTGTAAAATTAGCATAGCCTTGATTAATTGTGATTGCTGAATTCCCATTTGGGAATGATAAATAAGGATGCATTTGAGCATCAAATTCTATTTCTACATTTACTCCATCAACTCCATTTAACAAGCTTTCATCAACAACACGAACTTCAAGATTCTGTTCATTATTATCTCCTAATGGTAATTCAAATGTCAAATCTTCAATATTAACACCATTAACTTTTTCGTAAATTGAATGAACTGTAAATGTTATCGGTTCTATAGCATTCCATGCATAGCCATCAATATCTATATATTCACAATCTATTTCAATTTCACCAACATAACCAGCATCATTCCATGAAAGTATTACTTGACCTTGTATATCAGTAATACCAGTGTTTGTAGTATTACCATCTTCTCCATTTAGAGAGGGAGGATTTGATGGATCATCTAAATCACCAAAAGTAGCAGTAAAATTAATTTGTGCATCAGATTTAACTGATGAATTTCCATTGCTGTCAATTTTATATAAAGTTGCTGTAATAATGGTATGTTCAGATACTCCACCATCATTATAGTCTATATCACCTCCATCTGAAATGGTACTATTTAAAAGAAGTGTATATGTATTATTATCTTCAAAAATAGTTGGATAATCTGAATCTTCGCAAGATAAATTGAAAATTAGAAAAATAGTTAAAAGTAAAAAGTATAGTTTAAAATTTATATTCATTGTCATTTAATGTCTCCTAAAACATAGTTTAATTATATTATCAGCATTTTATTTTGAAACTTCAAGTTTCTTTTCAGCTTCTTCATGATAATATTGTTTTTTAATTCCTGAGTAATTATCCTTAACGATAGTTGGTTTAACTTGAATAATTAAATCTGTTTTTTGTTCAGTATCTTTTGTATGTGTAAATAATTTCTTACCTATCCATGGTATTCTCCATAGAATAGGGACTTTATTTTCTGTATTGATAGATTCTGTTGTTACCAAACCTGCAATTACAATAGTTTCTCCATCCTTTACCCTTATTGTTGTTGTTGATTTTCTTTTTTTAGTCCATGGATATCCTTGTGCAGTCCAATCAACAATTGAGCTTACCTCAGGAGTGACTTCTGTAGTTATATAGCCATCTGAATTAACCGTTGGAAGAATATGTAATCTTATTCCAACAATTTCCTTAAGAACTTGCATATTCCCATTTGATCCACCGCTTTGAGCAAGATAAGGTATTTCGTCAACCATATCAATTGTAGCTGCATGACCATTCAAAGTAACAACTTGAGAGTTTGTTAATATATCAGCTTGATTATCTTTTAATAACATATCAAGCGTGACATCAAATGCGGTTAATTGTCTTCCAAATGGTTGTACTTTATCTGCATCACTAGTCCATTGCCAGCTTTCAAGCATTCCAAGAGGCATATCAGTATAAGATTCCTGTAGCCATTCCATACCGTCCTTTGTTACAACTTCTGCTGTACCTCCAGGGTACGGTGTCCACCACATATCATCTCCATTTGAATCCTTACCGAAAAATTTAGGAACACCTCCTTCAGCAAAGATAATACTTGTAGAAGCGAGTTTTTCCCAATCAATTCCCATTTCTGCCTCATCCTTAAGAGAGACTTCAATCAATCGTGCTTCAAGCATAATTTGTACAGCAGGTGTATCTATATCTTTTACAATTGCTTCAATTTCATTTATTTTTTTAGGGCTTGCTGTTACCAATAAATTATTTCCAGAATAATCTATTTGTATTGATGGTGTTATATCTTTCAATAATTCTGATACAGCAGCAGCATTGGCATATTGCAGACTGATTACATGTGGTTTTACACCAATATCCTTATCCAATTTACTTTTATTAGCTACTAGAATTGAATTTCCAATAATTTCATAGCTTAATCCTGCAGCTCTAATAATAAGATTGATTGCTTGAGATATTGGTACATCATCTAAATGAATAGTTAATTTTTCTTGAGTCTGAACATTTGGACCAGTTACAATATTATATTCGCTTTGTTTAGCTAACATAGATAAAATAGTTGGCAGGTGTGTGTCTTCTGCATGAATCGATACTTTTGGTTCATCTTTAACTGGTGGTGCATCTTCTGCCCCCACATAACTAAATGTTAAAACAGCTATTATTATAAAGTTATAGAAAGTTTTTTTATTCATTTATTTCTCCATAGAATTTTTTAATTATCATTATATTTATCATATCCATACTTAAATATCAATTCTTTTTCATCTTTGTATATTAAAATTTCAGATTTTGTTACATTGGTTACAACACCGCCACCAATTGAATCACCAACTGCAACTGTATGTCTACCTGTTTTATCAAGGCACATAGCATAACATATTCCATCTTGATCGCAAAATCCTCCTTTACAGTCAATACCCTTTTGTCCCGTTAATGAAGCATTGCTCCCATCTAAACGTATTACTTTAGTCAACTCTAGAGGATTTTCTTTTAATCTAAATTTCATATTTTGTCTAGAACTTAAATTTTCCTCTAAATCTATAATCATTTTTTGTAATTCTTTATCTGTTCCCACTTCTTCATCATTAAATCTTCTATATGCATCTCTTATATCAAGATGTTCATAAAATTGGTAATATGAATTCCATATTAGTACGATAGATGATATTGCCAATACTATATTCCAGATAAATTTTTGTCTTAAATTCATATTTATTTTCTTGATTTATTTAAAGTTATAGTATTAATAGAAAGTAAGGTTCTAATATCATTTATTTCATCAACATTATTAGAATTTCTCTTTATTTTTTCAATTCCATTTTTGATTACCAAGTCTTCAATTGTAATAAGTCTATTGCTAGCCTCAAGTTCTGTTATCAATTTCCCAACTTCTTCATAGCTGCATTTAAGCTCCATCGTGTAAGGAATATATGTTAAAAAACCTATTTTCTTTTTTCCTCCAGGTTCAATTTGGAGTAGTTTAATATCAAGTTTCTCCAACACATCTGTTAAATCTTTGAGAAACAGCATATTTGATTCTTTATTCTTTGGATCATTATTATCATTTGCCAAATTTTGTTCAAAAACATTATATACATTATTTAATTTCTCAGATAATATTTGTGCGGTAATAAATTTTTCATTAACAATTTTTTGTTCATCTTCTAAATCTATAATTAAATCATATTTATAATCATAGATATAAGAATACAGGAGTGAATTGGTAATAATAAATAATACACTTAATATAACTAGAATAATGTTTCTGTTTATAAATGAAATAAAATCAAAATTCAAATCACTTAATTTGAAATCATTTATATCAAAATCTTTCCAGCTGCTACCTTTAGATTTGCTCATTTTAATCTTGCCTTAATTGTAAATGATAAAACTTCTTGTCCTTTTGCCTTACTCTTTTCCATTGAGTCAAATTTTATACCTTTAAAGTCCTTATTGAATTCTTCATTTTCATCAATTCTCTTCATGAAATCTTCTACAACATCAAAATCTTTATCGCCTTGTTCAATTTTTGATATAGCGGAAATCTCTAATTTTTTATTTTCGAAATTCAAACCAGTAATAGCCATATCTTCAGGTGTGATTTGTGATAAAGCAATTAATTTTGGAGCCCAAAACATTCTTTTATTTTCAAATTTATTTAATGTTTTAATATC
>CAYOTG010000122.1:0-3976 GCA_964406825.1 uncultured bacterium | reverse complement strand
AAACAGTCTATTTTAGATGGAGCTCTTAAGGTTTTTAAGACTCATGGAATTGAGAAAACTACCATGGATGAGATTGCTCTTGAATCTGGTTTTGGTAAAGCCACACTCTATTATTATTTTGCATCTAAAGATGAAGTTTTTATCGCCATAATGGAAGATGGATGGAAAAAATTATGGGAAGGTATAGAAAGTAAAATAGTAGAAGAATTAGACCCGAGAAAAAAGTTTATGGGTATTATAAAAACCATGGCTAATATTGTCAGAGATAATAGAATATTATATGGTTTTTTATTTACTGCTCCCAATCATATACAAGATGAATCAAAACAAATATGGAAAACCTACCAAGAACGTCTCTATGCAATTCTAAAAAGTATCATAGAGGAAGGTATAAAGAAAAAAGAATTTATAGATCTTAATCCAGGTATGTTAATGAAGGCAATAGGAGGACTTTTTCATGGTTTATTAATTGAAAATGAAGATGATTTAGATGAGAAGGAATTTGAATTGATGTTAAGAAATTTTTTAAGACCATAAAATGCAAAAAATTAAGAAAAAATACAGAGAACTCTTTAAGAAATATGGTTGGAAGTTAGCTGCTGGTATATTTTTTTATTATTTGGTAAGAGATGTTTCTCTCTATATTATCCTTCCTTGGTTTCTAGCCAATCAAATTTTTAATTAAAAACGTAAAGTTTTGCTTTTAGACTATAGAGTCGAATGATTAAATTATAATCTATGAATTACTCCAGATTAATTATTTTCGTTATTTTTACTCAATGGATTTATGCTTTTAGTCTATCAGGTATCATTTACGATACCCAACAAAAAAGAGTAGGGAATGTATCCATTGTCATATCTGATATAGCTACTGATTCAAATCTTGCTACCATAACAAATTCTAAAGGAGAATTTTTCATAAATAATATAGATTTTGAATCAGCTACTATTAAAGTAAGCCATATTGGTTTTAAACCTTATGTAAAGATAATCAATTTTAATACAGTTGAAATTCTAGAAATTGTTCTACAATCAGAAATTCTTGATTTAGATAGAATTGTTGTTACAGGTACTCGAAGCGAGCGCCATATTAAGGATACACCAATGTTAACTCATGTTATAGGTAGAGGAGATATTGAAAGTTCCTCTTATTCTAATGTAAAAGATATTTTAGAAATGGCAATGCCAAATGTACAGATGGTTGCATCTAATCATGGCAATGATAGAGTTAAGATTCAAGGTCTTGATAATAAATATTTGACTTTTTTAGTAGATGGAGATAGGGTATCAGGAGAATATGCTGGTAATCTTGATTTTTCGATGCTAGGTTTATTTAATGTGGATAAAATAGAAGTAATTGAGGGTGCCATGTCGACATTGTATGGATCGGGTGCTATGGGTGGTGTTATCAATATTATTACGAAGAAAAATAAAGAACCTTATTGGATTGATTGGGGTTTCCAGTATGACAATCTAGTAGGTACATCACCATTTATCAATACAGGTTTTAATAAGGGGATTTTGAATTATAATCTAAATATTCAACAGACCAAATCAGATGGGTATGATTTGAGTCCTGATTCAAAAGGTGTCTATAATATGACATTGGATGAAAATAAATCTCAAATTTTTAATCACAAGCTGATATTGTTACCATCAGATAAACATAATGTTGAATTGATATATAAGAACTATTCTTCAAGAATTAATAGATATGATTATTTTATAGGTAATTTAGTTGTTGATGCTCCACTGAATAGATATGATGATGGATATTATAAAATAAAATATGACTATAAGATTTCTAATACCCAAAGTTTTAAAATTTCATGTATAGAAGAGCATTATACTAAATATTATTATTACCCTTATTATTATAGCAATGGCCAGCATATTATTGATTCTGAAGAGTTTATTAATGCAATTCTTTATAGACAAGAAATTAATGTCCAATTAAATACCCAAGGTGAAAAATATAGCAGATTGATTGGTTTCGAATCATATACTGAAGATTATTCATCATTTAATATTTATTATCCTAATGGAGAAATATTACAAGAATCTATTTTTGAAGGTCAGGATTTAACGAAAAATGATAATAATTTCTCATTATATTTTTATGAAGAAAGAAATTTTAAAAACAATAGAATATTATCTTTTGGTTTAAGGTTTAAGGAAAATATTATATTGCCCTCTATGTCATATCTCATTAAGGGAACTGATAATTATAACTATAGGATGTCCTATAGTGGTGGGTATAGAAGTCCATCAATAAAAGAACGTTATTATCAGTGGCAAGACCATGCCGGTCCTGATATTTTAGGGAATCCTGCATTAGAATCTACTGAAAATAATTATTTCAGTATATCTCTTGATAAAAGAAGTCTAATTAATGATTTTTCAGTGGACATTTACAGGAATGATATTAATAATATGATTTCTACTGAATATGATATCGAGGGTAATCTTCAATATAAAAATTATGATAAAGTTATAATTAATGGTATAAATGTACATTATTATAGAAGAATTACAGATAAATTAAAGTTAAAGTTTGTCTATAATTTAACTGATGCATCCAGTAATTCTAGTGAGATATTAGAGGGAATAAGCAAACACGCCCTTAGACTCAATTTATATTATAAATTATTAGATAAAATGGATATGGTAATGAATGTTAAATATTCTGGAGAAAAATTTATTTTTGATCAGGAACAAGACTTTGTTGGTAATCCATCTATAAAGGAACTCTCCAGCTACTTTATATCAGATTTATATTTAAATACTTCTTTTGAAAATATAATATTTAAAATTGGTGTTAAAAATATATTTGACTATAAAGATTCTGATAGGTTCGTATCTGAAATTCTAAATAATTATGATCCAGGAAGAAGAATCTTTATGGAGTTAAGTTTAAAATTTAAAGGATATAGGCATGATAAATAAATTCTACTCCTTTATGGCTTTAATTTTTAGTTTAATTGTCTTCCAGGGTTGTGATGATGGTTGGGATTTCGATACTCCTGGATGTATGGATGAAAATGCTGAAAATTATGATTCTAATGCTACTTTTGATAATGGGAGCTGCTATTCTATTTCAGATATTTTCACTATTAACTCTTCAAGTTATGATGATTGGATATACTATTCATTTGAGCTAGAAGATGTGATAGATATAGTTGACCCACAAAATTCTTTAGATTGGGATATTGCTTTTAGAAGAAATCATATTAGAACCAATGGGGGATTATCTGGTATGGGTGGTGGGTGTGCAATAGTTGATGTTAGTCAACCTTGGACCCATGAATCTTTCAGCCTTTCTGAACAGATTCCGGATTATGAGTGTGAAGTAGATGAAGTTATTGAAGGTAACATATTTACATATGAAGGTTGCTACAACCCCGATACTCATTTATTTGAAAGTTGTATTAAAAATCCAGTTTTAGATAATTGGGGATCATTTAATGATAGTTATCAATTTAATGTTGATAATTATCAATTTTTTGTTAAGAGTGCAAACGGAACTTACATTAAATTTTGGCCAATGAGTTATTATGATGTAAATGGAGAAAGTGGCTATATTACCATACTCCATCAAGTAATTTCTGTATATTAATTACTTATCTTAAAAATGGAATCCCATTATAGATCGAATTATTAATTCCGATTTTTCATCAAGCCCATCTATTTTTTTCATTAATCCGAAAGACCAATATTTATCTTCTCCTCCATGTGCAAAAACAGGTCCAATATATGTTGCATACTCGCTTGATTTTATATCTATACCAGACGATATCATCTTTTTAAAATTATAGCTTAACCCCAACGCAATTTCAGTTTCTACTTCAGATTCCCATTTTCCATCTACATTTTTTTCATTTTCAAACTCTATAATTGGATTGAAACTAAAATTGAAATTATTGAAATATTTAGTAAAAATTAATTTTTGCTCAATTGTATATTCTGTAAAATCAAT
>CAYOTG010000121.1:0-3984 GCA_964406825.1 uncultured bacterium | reverse complement strand
TTCTTCTTTATTTTTCTGATTATATAAATCTTTATTTTTCATTGATGTATTTTAATAATCAAAATTGATTAAACATATAGAAAATTATATTATAATTAGCATGGTTTTATATCCAAAATAAGGTGTAAGTTTTACAAAGAGGAAATACCCGATTATGAAAATTAATGTAAAACAGAAAAATGATTCTTTAGTGGAATTAAATGTTAGCTTGCTATGGAAAGATATTCAGCAAGATTATATTGATCAAGAAAATACAGTTTTATTAAGTGCCAAGGAAAAAGGTGCTAGAAAAGGAAAATTAAAAGGCATCCAAAAAGAAATTTTCCTTAAAAATAATAGAGATTATATCAACTCAAGTTTTGTTGATTCTGCATTGAATAAATATTATCAAGAAGCCTTAAAAGAAAAACAACTTATTCCGATTAATCAAGGGAAGGTAAGCAAGCTTGATTTTGAGGGAGAAAATACTGATTTTGGTTTTGTGATTGAATTTGAAATTAGACCCAATGTAGAGAAAAAAATTCCTAATTATGGGAAAAAAGTTACAATCAAAACCAATCACTATATTTCAACAGAAAAAGATATTGATCAATCTATAGAAGATATAAGGGCTAAACAGGCTACAATGAAATCTTTAGATAAAGATGCTAAGTTAAAATCAGGGCACTTTATTCATGCAGATTTTACAAAACTAGATGAAAAAGGTAGCCCCGTTGAGGGCTCTACTCTACCTAATCATCATATAAAGATAGGGGAAGGTTTATTTGCAGGAGATTTAGAAAAACCATTTATTGGTAAGAAAACAGGAGATGTTATTAATATTACGGTTAAACAGGAAAATGGTGATGTCCCCTATGCTGTTAAAATTAATAAAATTGAAGAACAGATTTTACCTGAGGTTAATGATGAATTTGTTCAGTCAATTGATAAAGATATAAAAACAGTAAAAGATTTTAGAGATAAGGTTAAAGAAAATATTCAGATTAATCTTGATAATGAAAATAAAAAAGAATTTAATAATAAAATTGTTGAATACTTTATTGAGAAAACAAAATTTGATGTACCACAATCTATGGTTGATAATTATAAATCATATCTCATTGAAGATTATAAATCAAAAAATCCAGATTCTTTTGATGAAAAGAAAATGGAAGATGAATTTAATCAGACAGCAAACAAAAATATAAAGTGGTTGTTGATAAGAGAATTTTTAATGAATAAAGAAAAAGTTTCTTTAGAATCCAAAGACGTGGAAGATAAAATACAAGAAATGATTCAACAGTCACCAGAGTATAAAAAAGATATAATTAAATTTTATAATGATGATGCCAATAAAAATAAATTAAAAGAAGATATGCTTAATAATAAGTTTTTTTCTAAATTAGAAAACTATTTTATTAATAAACGCAAAGAAGTACCAACAGATAAAATTAAAAAACATTAGAGGATAAACATATGAAGACAACAAGTACTTTAGTCCCTATGGTTGTTGAGCAAACAGCTAACGGTGAAAGAGCATTTGATATTTATTCAAGATTATTAAAGGAAAGAATAATTTTTTTGGGGACCCCTATTGATGACTATGTTAGTAGTTTAATGATTGCTCAACTTCTTTTCTTAGAAGCAGAAGATTCAGAAAAAGATATATATATGTATATTAATAGTCCTGGGGGGATTGTTACATCTGGATTTGGTATATTAGATACTATGAATTATATCAAGCCAAATATTTCAACTATTTGTATGGGTCAAGCAGCCAGTATGGCCGCTGTATTATTGGCATCTGGGACAAAGGGCAAAAGAATGATTTTAGAAAATGCTAGAGTGATGATACATCAGCCCTTAGGTGGCGTTTCAGGCCAAGCAAGTGATATAGAAATCCACACAAAAGAAATTTTATATCTTAAAGATAAACTTAATAAAATATTAAGTGATAACACAGGGCAAAGCATTAAGACGATTGAAAAAGATACCAATAGAGATAATTTCATGTCTTCTAAAACAGCTTTAGAATATGGCCTAGTTGATGAAATAATTACATCAAAAAAATAAAAATGGATGATAAGTCTAATAATACTGAAATAATTGTTTGCTCTTTTTGTGATTCTCCTCAAAATAAGTTGGATTTCTTGGTAGAAGGAAATAATGCTTTTATCTGTGATGTATGTATAGATAAAGCTAAAGAAGCACTTAAGATAAATAATCAAAAGAAAACCAGTTTTAATATTGATTCTCTTCTTAAGCCTAAAGAGATTAAGGATAAACTTGATCAACATATTATTAATCAAGATTATGCCAAAAAAACTTTATCTGTTGCCGTTTACAATCATTATAAAAGAATCTTAAATAATATGACATCAGATGTAAATATAGATAAGAGTAATATTTTACTTGTTGGACCTACAGGGACAGGTAAAACACTCCTTGCCAAGACATTGGCATCGATATTGAATATTCCATTTGCAATTGTAGATGCTACTGTTTTAACAGAGGCTGGATATGTAGGTGAAGATGTAGAGAATGTACTGGTACGTTTATACCATGAATCTGATTACGATATTAATAAAACTCAAAAAGGCATTATTTATATAGATGAGATAGATAAAATAGCTAGAAAGAACTCTAATCCATCTATTACCCGTGATGTATCTGGGGAAGGCGTCCAACAATCATTATTGAAAATCATTGAAGGTACAACTGCCAATATTCCACCTCAAGGAGGAAGGAAACACCCTGAACAACCCCTTATAAAAATTGATACTACAGATATATTATTTATATGTGGAGGAACCTTCGATGGCATAAATGATGTTATTGAACGAAGAATCAAAGGTGGAGGAATTGGTTTTGATAGAGAAATTGTTTCTTCTACTAATAAACATAATAATTTATCTGATATCCAGGTTGAAGATGTTATAAAATATGGTTTTTTACCTGAGCTTGTTGGTCGATTACCCATTATTTCTCATCTTAACAATTTAGATGAGGAAGCATTATATAAAATTTTAATTGACCCGGTCAACTCTCTTATTAATCAGTATACTGAATTATTTAAATTTGATAATGTTAAATTAGTTTTTCAAGAAGATGCTTTAAAAGAAATAGTAAAATTAGCTATTAAACGCAAAACAGGGGCAAGAGCCTTGCGTTCAATCTTAGAGGAAGTTATGATGAGCATAATGTATGATATCCCTAATCATAAAAACATAGAATCTTGTGTTATTACAAAGGATGTTATTACTAAAAAATCTAAGCCTGAAATAACTTTTTACAAAAAAACAGCTTAATAATTACATTCCCCGTATTAAACTAATACAAAATTAATATTGAAAACTATGCCAGTTATAGCTATATTAGTGCCCCTTTGATATTTTAATAGGGGGGGTGCGTAGTGATAAGAAGTAATTTTTCTTAAATTTTGTTGACTAAATCACATTATTTTATTAGTTTACTTCTTAACTTTCATGGATTTTACCGTACTTGTTACGAAAGATTTGGTTTTGATAAATAATATAGAAATTTATTTTTAGGAGGAGAAAATGAAAAAAATAACAAATATAATAATATTACTTAGTGCATTATTTTTAAGTTTTACTTTTGCACAAGATGTTACAGTTAGCTTAGATGGACAGAATTTAAATTATGTGTCTACAACGGATATCGCAGGATGGCAATTTAATCATGATGGATGTGCCACTGGAGCAAGCGGGGGTGATTCAGCTGCTAATGGTTTTACGATAAGTTGTAGTTCTGGAGCCTGTCTTGCATTTTCATTTTCAGGGGGGGTTATTCCTGCAGGTTCAGGAACTCTAGTTGATTTAGGAGGGGATTGTACCGAAGATTCATTATCAGGATGGGTTTTTTCTGGAACAGGAGGAACAAATCTTACTTACGAATTTTTATCTGGTGGTTCAGGCCCCGTATTAGGCTGCACAGATTCAGATGCATGTAATTATAGTGCAGGTGCTACAGAGGATGATGGAT
>CAYOTG010000120.1:1757-4005 GCA_964406825.1 uncultured bacterium | reverse complement strand
ATGAAGGACTATATTCTGTATCTGAAGAAAGATTTATTACAAATAAAGAATTTGAAAGTGGGCAATTTTTTGAAATAAAAAAAATAAAAGAAATAAATTATTTTTTTAAGATGTCAAAATATCAAAATAAACTTATTAAGTATATAAAAAATAATCCGGATTTCATCCAACCTATTAGTAGGAAAAATGAAATCCTTGGTTTCTTACAGCAACCTTTAAATGATTTATGCATATCAAGACCAAAAACAAGGCTCGATTGGGGAATTGAACTTCCATTTGACAATGAATATGTGACATATGTTTGGTTTGATGCCTTAGTTAATTATATTTCTGCAATTGGGTGGAATAAAGATAATAAAAAATTTAATAGTTGTTGGCCAGCTGATTATCATTTAATGGCAAAGGATATACTTACAACACATTGTGTCTATTGGCCAACCATGCTTATGGCATGCAATATACCTTTGCCGAAAACTATTTTTGCACATGGATGGTGGTTAATGGATGATATGAAAATGTCAAAATCTATTGGAAATGTAGTGAAACCTCTTGATTTAGCCTATAAATACGGTTCTGATTCCCTTAGATATTATCTAATGAGTAATATGGTACTAGGGCAAGATGCTTCATTCACACTTGATTCATTTATTAGAAAATATAATTCAGATTTAGCAAATGATTATGGGAATTTAGTTAATAGAGTTTTAATCATGATTAATAAAAATTTTGATGGCAAAATTCCTGAAAAACATGAATGTGACGATATCGATATGGAATTAATTAATAAGGCAAAAGAAATCCCCAATCAAGTTTTAAAAAACTATAATGATTTGAAGATTCATAAGGCTATAGAATTAATTATGCAATTACTTAGATCTGTTAATAAATATTTAGAAGTAAAGTCTCCATGGAAATTAATTAAGTCAAATGATAAAAAAGATTTTTTTAAAGCATCTACAACTCTATATATTTCTGCAGAATTATTAAAAATTGGTACGTTACTTCTCTACCCTATCATGCCAGAAAAAACAAAAATATTATTAAAATCTTTAGGAGTAAAATCAAATACTGATTTTACTTTTGGAACCCTAAAACCTAATGCTCAAATAGCTATTATAAATAATTTATTTCCTAGAATAGAAAAAGAAAAATAAAATGGAATTTATTGATACCCATTGTCATATCTATTACGATAAATACCAAGATGATATAAATGATGTTATAAATAAAGCTAATGACAATAATATAAAACATATGATATGTGTAGGTGTAGACCTTGAAAGCTCAGAAAAATCAATTACTTTATCTAATCAATATGAATCTGTTTTTGCAACAGTAGGATATCATCCGCATGAAGCAAAGTTAGCAGGTAATAATTATTTAGATAAAATGACAGAATTACTAAAACATCCAAAAGTTGTTGCAGTAGGAGAAATTGGTCTTGATTATTATTATGAACACTCTGATAAAAAAACTCAAATTAAAGTTTTCAGAGAACAATTAGAGTTAGCTAAAGATTTAAATATGCCTGCAGTGATACATAACAGAGAATCAGATGAAGATTTATATGATAATATTAAAAAATCAAAAATTAATAAAGGAGTAATCCATTGCTATTCTAGTGATGTTCAATATGCCAATAAACTATTTGATTTAGGTTTATTAATATCATTCACAGGTATTGTAACATTTTCAAAATCATTACAAAAAGTTGTTAAAGAAATTCCTATAGAAAAAATGATGATTGAAACAGATTCTCCATATCTAACACCCATACCATTTAGAGGGAAAAGAAATGAGCCACATATGGTTAGCCTAATAGCAGAAAAAATTGCTGAAATAAAGGATATTCCAATTGAAGAGGTGGCGAGAGCTACAACAAACACAGCAAAAAAATTCTTTGGCATCTAATTTGAATATTCCTATACGAAAATCATGGGGACAAAACTTTATTATTGATAAAAACACAATCAATAAAATAGTAAAAATCATAGAGCCAAAAAGAAATGAAAATCTTGTAGAAATTGGTCCGGGCAAAGGTGCTATTACCATACCTTTATTAGATAAAGTTCAATCTCTAACTGCAATAGAAATAGATCCGCTACTTATTCAACATTTAAAAGATCAAAATAAATCGAATTTAATTCTTGAAAATATAGATTTTATGGATTGGATACCTTCTTTTAAAGATAAAAGAAGAGTCGTAGGTAATTTACCTTACTATATTTCAAGTCCTATAATATTTAAA
>CAYOTG010000120.1:0-1657 GCA_964406825.1 uncultured bacterium | reverse complement strand
AAGAAGAGTCGTAGGTAATTTACCTTACTATATTTCAAGTCCTATAATATTTAAACTAATTAAAGATGAACGATTTAATGAAATTATAATAATGTTGCAAAAAGAGCTAGGACTACGAATGTTAGCAAATAAAAACAGTAAAGATTATAGTAGAATGAGTGTAATGGCTCAAACCTTTTGTGATATAAAATATGAGACAGATATATCAAAAAATGTATTTAATCCGAAACCTAATGTAGATTCATGTATTATAAGCTTAAAGAGAAAAAAAATCAAACTAGATTTCGATAAGTATTCTAGATATATTAGATATGCTTTTCAACATAAAAGAAAGAAGATAAAAAATAATTTAAAAGACTATATTAGTGAAGAAGGATTGAAAATATTTGGAGAAAGAAGAGCTCAGGATATTAGTGTAAATGAATATATTGAGACTTTTAATAAATATTTCTTTTGAAGTCTCTTTTTCTTTCTTAAAATTACACCCTAAATTCATTTATAAAAATTATGACTAAAAAAACAACCATAAAAGACAATAAAAAACCTCAAAAAAAAACAACAAAAAAGAATCAGGAAAAAGCAGATAAAAAAAATAAAAAAATAAAACCAGTCGCTAAAAAAACAGCTGCTAAAGTTATAAAAAAAGCTGCAAAACCTGTCGCTAAGAAAACAGCTGCTAAGGTTACAAAAAAAGCTGCAAAACTGATTGATACAAAAGCTCAAGATAAAAGTCAAAAAAAACCTGTAAGGAAAAAAAAGAAAAAGACTAAAGCAGAACAAGCAATACAAAAAATCGGAAATGATGCAAATCGTTCATTAAGTAAATATTTACAGGAAATAAGTAAATTTGAACCTCTTCATCCTGAGAGAGAAATTGAATTAGCTATAGCAGTTAAAAAAGGTTCTAGAAGGGCATTAAAAGAATTAACAGAAGCTAATTTAAGATTTGTGGTTAGTGTAGCTAAAGATTATCAAGGCCAAGGTCTTCCACTCACAGATTTAATTAATGAAGGAAATCTTGGTTTAATAAAAGCTGCTGAAAGATTTGATGAAAGCCGAGGATTTAAATTTATTTCATACGCTGTATGGTGGATAAGACAATCTGTACTCCAAGCTCTAGCTGAACATTCTAGAATTGTTAGACTACCATTAAATAGAGTAGGAACAATCAGTAAGATAAATAAGGCTTCTGAAAGATTGGAACAAGAATTTGAAAGAGCTCCAAGAGCAGATGAAATTGCCCATCAATTAGAAATGAGAATAACTGAGATTAATGATGCTCAACGAATAGCAAGAAGACATCATTCTTTAGATACTCCATTTAGTGATGATGAAAAAAATTCGCTTTTAGATGTTATCTCAGATTCTAATGTTGATGAACCTGATAAAGAACTGCATATGAGTTCTCTAGAAAGAGAAGTCAGAGATTCTCTTGATACACTAAAAGAACGTGAAAAAGATGTGATTAAAATGTACTTTGGAATTGATAGAGAATATGCACTTACTTTAAATGAAATAGGTGAAGAATTCGGACTTACAAGAGAAAGAGTAAGACAGATTAAAGAAAAGGCTATCAGACGACTTAGACATAGATCTAGAAGCAGAAAACTAAGAACTTATTTAGGTTAATCTTAGTATAAATCAATATGAAGCTAAT
>CAYOTG010000119.1:0-4017 GCA_964406825.1 uncultured bacterium | reverse complement strand
GAAATAGCACTTCATGCAGCAAAAAAAAATAATGCTAATCTTTTAATTCATCCAGTAGTAGGCCCTACAAAACCAGGTGATGTAGATCATTTTACAAGAGTAAGATGCTATGAAAAGATTTTAAAATATTTCCCTGATAATAAAGTATTTCTAAGCTTATTGCCACTAGCTATGCGGATGGCTGGACCAAGAGAAGCACTTTGGCATGCTATAATTAGAAAAAATTATGGTTGTACTCATATTATTATTGGAAGAGATCATGCAGGACCAGGTAATGATAGAAATGGCAATCCTTATTATGGTCCATATGATGCTCAAGAGATTGTTTCTAAGCATGAAAAAGAAATTAATATTAAAATGGTTCCATTTAAAATGATGGTTTATGTTCAAGATATAGATGAATATATGGAAATTGATAAAGTACCAAAGGGCTACAAAGCATTATCTGTATCTGGAACTGAGCTAAGGCATCGCTTAGAAACTAACCATGAAATCCCTGAATGGTTTTCATATCCTGATATTGTAGAAGAATTACGGAAGGTATATCCCCTAAAGGAAGAACAAGGTTTTACGGTATTTTTTTCAGGATTATCGGGTTCTGGAAAATCAACTATTGCAAATGGCCTTTTGGTAAAACTTCTTGAACATGGTAATAGAAGAGTCACACTTTTAGATGGAGATATTGTACGAACTCACTTATCCAGTGAACTTGGTTTTTCTAAGGAACATAGAGAAATAAATGTTAAAAGAATTGGGTATGTTGCTAGTGAAATTACAAAGAATGGAGGAATTGCAATTTGTGCACCTATAGCTCCATTTAAAGAATCTAGGCAATTCAATAGATCTCAAATCAGTCAATATGGAAGATATATTCAAGTTTACGTATCAACACCCCTAGAAGAATGTGAAAAACGAGATGTGAAAGGATTATATGCTAAGGCAAGAGCTGGTGTCCTTAAAGGATTCACTGGGATAGATGATCCGTTTGAAGCTCCAGAATCATCCGAATTAAATATTGATACTACAGATATTTCACCTGAACAAGCTGTACAAGAGGTTATGCTTTATTTAGAACAAAAAGGATTTGTAAAGTAATGAATAATTTAGATTATAAAAAATTATCGCACACCGTTATTGAAATTGCTAAAAAAGCAGGTCAAGCTATACTAGATGTATATAATGAAACAGATTTAGATGTTACATATAAGGATGATAATTCACCACTAACTTTAGCTGATAAAGCTTCTAATGATATCATTGAAAAAGGATTGAAAAAATTAACACCAACAATACCCATACTATCAGAAGAAGGAAAAAATATTGATTATAGTAATAGACAGCAATGGAATATGTTTTGGTTAGTTGATCCACTGGATGGGACTAAAGAATTCATTAAAAAAAATGGTGAATTTACAGTTAATATAGCCTTGATTTCTAATGGCGAACCTATACTTGGAGTTGTATATGCTCCTGTTTTAGATATAACATGGTATGGAGATATAAAAGAAGGTTCATATAAATTCGAGAATAATAAACCTCCTCTAAAAATCAAATCTATAATACCAGACAAAGAAGATATAGTTAAAGTTGTAACTTCCCGATCTCATACAGATAATCCAAAATTAAAAAAATTTTTAAAGGACTACCCTAATCATGAACTTGTCAAAATGGGAAGCTCAATTAAAATTTGTTTAGTTGCCGATGGCACTGCTCATATATATCCAAGACTTGGGCCTACTATGGAGTGGGATACAGCAGCAGCACATGCAGTTGTTAAATATGCAGGTGGTAATATTTATGATTTAAATGATATGAATGAACTGGTCTATAATAAATCAAATCTCCTAAATCCTGAATTTTTAGTTAACCATTTATAAAAAATAATTATATGTTTAAATTTTTAATATCAATATTAATTTTATTTTCATTATCATTTTCAGATGTACTATATCCTGAAAATAATTCTACATTAAATACTACACATATTCTATTTGAATGGGAGCAAGTACCTGATGCTGTTTCTTATCGTATAACTTGGATATATGGAAATAACCCTGACATAATAGTAGGAGAAGAGAATACTGAATCATTAATATATATTAATACAGAAATATTTGATTGGGATACCCCTTATGTTTGGCATGTGCAACCAATATTTTCGGATGGAAGTACAGGTTCCTATATCACTAATAGTGAAGGTACAAGTCATTTAAACTATTTTAATATTGGAAGTGCTAGATCTGATGCCTATTCAATTAATAATAATCCAAGCCAATACTCAGATGGCATTACATTATTTAGCTCATTCTTTGATTACTACAGTGCTGCAATTGATCAAGATGGAAATGAAATATGGAATTCTGCTAATGAAGATATTGTTTTTTATAATACCGATTATTATGGACAATTATTTGGCTGTAAGCTTGATAATGACTTAGAACACAACTTGCCTGGTTTTGAATTCTCATTAGATGGTGAAGGTATTTGGTATGAACCTAATGACGAATTTTTACATCATGACTTAATTCAATTACCTAATGGCAATTATATGGGTATAGTTGAAAATCTTAATAGAAAATCTGCTTGTTATAGAGAAGAAGCTTTTGGACCAATCGCTTCAATTTATAAATTTAAAACCAAAGAAAAGGTTATACGCTTAGCTAATGAAACAAGCTATGGACTATCAGCATCTATATGGACGTCAAATTTAAGTACAGCACACCAAGTAGCTAAAATGATTGACTTTGGAATAGTATGGGTTAATTCTTGGAATTTGAGAGATTTAAGAACCCCTTTTGGAGGAATGAAAGATTCTGGTCTTGGTAGAGAGGGAGGCAAGGAGTCTTTGCTCTTTTTTACAGAACCAAAAAATATTTGTATAAATTACGATTAATATGGATAAAAAAGATTTTAATATAAAAAAAGCTCCAGATCCAGTAGGGACATACCCTCATGCAAAAAAGGTTGGAGACTTCTTATTCTTATCAGGAATAGGGCCTCGAAACTCTTCAAATAATAGCATACCTGATAAATTTGAAGATGAATGTCATTCTGTATTTAAAAATGTACGAACTGTGATTGAAGAGTCTGGAGCAAAATGGGAAGATTTAGTCGATATAACTATTTTTCTTACAAATATGGAAAAAGATTTTGATATTTTCAACTCTATATACAAAAAATATTTTAAAGAAAAGAATAAACCTTGTAGGACAACCCTTGAAATAAAATCTTTACCAACTCCTATATCTATAGAATTGAAGTGTATTGCATACATAGGTAAAAAATAAAATGAGAGCGCCAATTAATTTCAAGAAGTGGATTGAAGATAATAAAGATTTATTAAAACCTCCAGTCTGCAATAAAGTTGTATGGGAGGATTCAGATTTTATTATTATGGTTGTAGGAGGACCAAACTCAAGAAAGGACTATCATGTAGATATCGAAGAAGAATTCTTCTACCAAGTTAAAGGTGATATGTCACTAAAGATTATTGAGGATGGACATCCAAAAGATATACATATTAGAGAGGGCGAAATTTTTTTATTACCTGCCAACATCCCTCACTCTCCTCAACGTTTTAAAGATACGGTTGGTTTAGTTGTTGAAAAAACAAGAAAACCAAAAGAATTAGACGGTTTTCAGTGGTACTGCGATAACTGTTTTTCTCTACTATACGAAAAATACACACAAGTATCAAATATCGTAACACAGCTACCTATAATATTTGATGAATTCTGGAATAATATTGAATACCGAAAATGCAAAAAATGTAATCATGTATTGGAGAAGTAATATTGAAAATTGATGTGCATACACATATTATACCTGACAAGATACCTGATTTTTCTAAAAAATTTGGATATGAAGGTTTTGTTTCTTTAGTAAATAAAACTTCAAAAATGTCTGATATGACGGTTTTTGGTGAAAAATTTAGAACGATTAAATGTAATTGTTGGTCTATAAAAGATAGAATTTTAGATATGGAAAAATACAATGTCGATATTCAGGTTCTATCCC
>CAYOTG010000118.1:0-4068 GCA_964406825.1 uncultured bacterium | reverse complement strand
AGATTTTTTTGAAGAAATTTGTAAATATAGGGCAGCTAGAAGAATTTGGTCAAGACGACTAAAGGAACATTATAATGCACAAAGTGAAAAATCTATGAAATTAAGGTTTCATACTCAAACTGCAGGTTTTTCTTTAACGGCACAACAACCGGAAATTAATATAGCTAGAACCAGTTTTCAGGCTCTTGCTGCAGTTCTTGGTGGGACACAATCATTGCATACTAATTCTATGGATGAAACATTAGCTTTACCATCAGAAAAGGCTGCTGAAATAGCTTTGCGTACTCAACAAATATTAGCTTATGAAACAGGTGTAGCAAATGTTGTAGATCCATTAGGGGGATCATACTTTATTGAAGAATTGACAAATCAAATAGAAGATAAGGCTAATATATATTTTGATTATATTGATGAAATTGGAGGAGTGATTAAAGGTATTGAATTAGGATATTTTCAAAGAGAGATTGCTGACTCAGCTTCAATATATAATAATAAAATAGAAAATAAAGAACGATTTATTGTTGGTGTTAATAACTTTGTAAAGGAAGATGAAACAATTGATATCCCTATCTTAGAAATAACTGATAAGGTTCAAGTAGAGCAGATTGATGAATTGAAAAAAATCAAAAATACTAGAAATAATAAATTAGTTGAAGAAAAATTATATAAAATTACACAAGCATCAAAAGCAGATACTAATTTAATGCCTCTCATAATAGATGCAGCTTTAGAATATGCTACTTTAGGTGAAATTGTAGATTCTATGAAATTAGTATTTGGCGATTGGAAAGAGGATGCAATTATATGAATACAAAAGAATTATTCACAATTGGTGTTGAAGAAGAATTTATGATATGTCATCCAAAAACTTTTGATTTAATTAGTAAAGCAGAAGAAATTATGAATTTTATAACAGAAAATGAAAAAGATAGATATTCTTATGAGTTATTATTAGGTGAAATTGAATCTAATACGCCTATTTGTAATGATGTTAATCATGCTATTGAAGAAGTTATAAAAAATCGTATAAGATTAAAAGAAATAGGAAATAGTTTAGATTTTAAAATTGGTATTAGTGGAACTCATCCTACAGCGTTACCAGAAGAACAAGAATTTGTTAGTAATGACTCTTATAATTGGGTTACTGATCAATTAAATGAGTATGCAAGGCAGAATATTACTTTTTCTACACATATTCATATTGGTTTGGATAATCCTGAAACAATTATAAAAATTTTAAATCAGGCCAATGGATGGATAGCACCATTTATTGCTTTATCTGCAAATTCTCCATTTTTTGCAGGTAATAAAACAGGGATGGAATCATCTAGAACCTTTCAATTTGGTATTTTTCCAAGAACTAATGTTCTGCACTCTTTAAAATCTTATGAAGCTTATGAAAATATTAGAAAAAAATTAACACAAGTACATTCAATAGAAAAGCCAAGACATTTATGGTGGAAAATAAGACCCCATTTTGAATTTAGTACTATTGAATTTAGGGTTTGCGATATACAAAGATCTTTATTAAATACAAAAATGATTATAGCTATTACACAAGCTCTGATACATACCCTTTATAATGATATAAATTCTTCTAAACTTTCTAAAGTTTATAATATGGAATTTTTAAATGATGGAATATGGAAAGCTGCAACAAAGGGTATAGATACAATGATTATTAACCCTCATAATGAGGAAATTATAACTATGAAAGATATGGTGTATGCTATGTTAGATTATATACATCCATCATTAGTACATTTTGGCAATGAGGATGTAATTAATACTGTTGAACAAATTGTTAATGGTAAAACAGAGGCTCAAAAGCAAGTTGATATATATAACAAACTTGGTTTTGAAGGATTAAAAAAATTTTTAGTAGAAAGCGTAGAATATAAAATAATCTAAGGAGGAAAAAATGTCTAGAAGAATTGTTCATGTGATTGGTACAGGTACTATTGGTGAACCACTTATTGGTTTATTATGTAATTTTAAGAAAGATTTAGGAATTGATGAAATTACATTTAATAAATATACTCCATTAACTACAGATAGATCAAAGGTTGCAAATTTACTTAAAAGAGGTGCTAGATTATCTACTAATGCTGATAAAATAGATGGATTTAACGATATTGGTATAAAAGTAGAGTTTACATCTGAAGAGGCTATTGATAGAGCTTCAGTTGTTATAGATTGTACTCCTACTGGATTTGGTCACAAAAATAAAAAAGATTTTTATGAAAAACATACAAAATCTACTCTAGGCTTTGTTGCACAAGGCAGTGAATTTGGATTTGGAAAAATGTATGCTAGGGGTATTAATGATTCTATTCTAGACCCGGGGGAAGACCAATTTATTCAGGTTGTATCCTGTAATACTCATAATTTATCTACTATCGTTAAAACTGTTGCATTATCAGATGGAAATGATAATCTTCTAGAAGGTAGATTTAATCTTATTAGGAGAGCTAATGATTTAAGCCAAACTTCTAAATTTATTCCATCTCCACAGGTTGGCAAACATGATGATGATGTTTTTGGCACACATCATGCTAGAGATGCTCATTTATTATTTGATACAATGAATCTTAAATTAAATTTATTTTCTTCTGCAATGAAACTTAACACACAGTATATGCATATACAGCATTTTTATCTTAGATTAAAGAGACAAACTACAATGCAAGCTATTATCTCAAAATTTGAAGCTAATGATAGAATCGCATTGACAGATAAAGTAAATGCAAATGAGGTATTTTCATTTGGAAGAGATCATGGACATTTTGGGAGAATTCTAAATCAATCTGTTGTTTCAGTACCATCCTTAAATTTAAGAAATGGTAATGAACTGACTGGCTTTTGCTTCACTCCTCAAGATGGTAATTCTCTTTTGAGTTCTATCGCAATCACAGAATGGTTTTTATATCCTCACTCATATGAAGATAAAATTCAATGTTTAAAACCATTATTCTTTGATGAGGTATAATTATTATACTGACAATATATGTTGATAGATAATATTTATAAGAATCTTAAGAATAATATTCAGACTAATGCACCTAATAATATCTTGCTAGCTATTTCTGGAGGTGTAGATAGTATTGTTTTATTAGATGTATTAGATAAAATAAAATGTAGATATAAAATTTTATCTAATATCTCATTAGTTTATATTAATTATCTAACTAATAGTAACTCTCTATCTAGAGAAAAACTTTGTTTAAAATTATCAAAGAAATATAAATATCCATTAATTATAAGAAAAAGTTATTTAAACTCTAAAAATTTTGAATCCAATGCAAGAAATGAGCGGTATAGTTATTTGAAACAAATATCAGAAATAAATCAAACAAATTTTATTTTAACGGCCCATCATAAAGATGATCAAATTGAAACTTTATTAATGAAATATTATGATAAAAGTGATTGGATATCCTATTTAGGTATTAGAGAAAAATATAATAAGATTGTAAGGCCTATGTTAGAGATATATAAGAATGAAATATTATCTTATGCTAAAGATAATAAATTATTCTGGATAGATGACCCATCAAATACTGATATTAGTTTTAGGAGAAATAAAATAAGACATATTGATTTACCCAATATTTATCAAGATAATCTCCAGCTGATTGATAAATTATTTTCCATGCATTTTGATGCCAAGGATAAATTTAATAAAATATCAAACAAAATTGATCATTATGATAAACAATACATTGAAAAAAAATCTAATGACTTCCTTGTAATATCTAATAATAGTGATTCTATATCAGATCCAGTGGTTTTTAAACTATTTTATCAACATATATTAGAAAACTACCTTAATCATAGTGTTAAGAATACTAAAGGATTTTGGTCTTCGTTATTTAATTTTATTTATCAATCTAAAACAGGATCTCAATTTATATTAGATAAAGATTTTACCATTATGAAAGATAGGAAAAAACATTATATATATTGTAATACCTATCTTGATAAAAAAGATAATATCAAGATTGATAAAAAAGATAATATTAATCATTGGTATGATACTCAAATTGTTACTAGTTGTAATAATCTTAG
>CAYOTG010000117.1:0-4086 GCA_964406825.1 uncultured bacterium | reverse complement strand
GATGGAGATGATTTAACATATACTGCAACAGCTAATAATAGCAGTGCATCAATTACTGTTATAGATAATATTTTAACTATAATACCAAGTGAAGCAAATGTCATTTTGAATGTTATAGCAATGGTATCTGATGGATCTGCAACGTCATCTAGCGAATTTATATTAACAGTCATAGACCAAGAATCTTGTGAAGAAGAGTATAGCCAGGGTTTCTTAGATGGCTCAGCAACAGGAGATGTAAACGGTGATGGCGAACTTAATATTGTTGATATTATAGTTTTTATTGATATGATTTTAAATGGAGAATAGTTGCTTAGTCGTATTCAAGAATTAAAAGAACAACATAATGTTGTCATTCTAGCGCACTACTATCAGGATCCTGATATTCAGGATATTGCTGATTTTGTAGGGGACAGTCTAGAGCTATCACGCAAAGCAGCCGGTACGGAAGCGGATGTTATTTTATTTTGCGGTGTTCATTTTATGGCAGAGACTGCAAAGATTGTTAATCCGAATAAGACAGTAATTATTCCTGATTTAGATGCGGGCTGTTCTCTGGCTGATAGTGCGCCAGCAGATATTTTTAAAGATTGGTTATCGGGGTATCCTAATCATATAGTGATTTCTTATATTAACTGTTCAGCTGAAGTAAAGGCTATGTCAGATATTATTTGTACTTCTGCAAATGCAAAAAAAGTCATTAACTTTGTACCAAAAGATAAAAAAATTATTTTTGCACCCGATCGTTTATTGGGACAATATATGATTAAAGAAACAGGTCGTGATATGGTATTATGGAATGGTACTTGCCAGGTTCATGAAATTTTTTCTGAAAAGGCCCTGATACAACTTAAAGTTAAACATCCACAAGCAACAGTGTTGGCTCATCCAGAATGTGATGAGAATATTTTAATTCATGCAGACTTTATTGGTTCTACCAGCGCATTAATTAAACATGTGAATGATGCAAAGGCACAACAACATATCATTGTGACAGAGCCTGGAGTTATTCATCAAATGCAAAAATCAAACCCATCAAAAGAATTTATTCCACTCCCAACAAATACAGGCTGTGCTTGTAATGAATGTCCGCATATGCGACTTAATACAATGGAAAAGATTATAGATTCTCTAGAAAATATGAAGCATGAAATTACTCTTAATGAGGAAGTTCGTAAGCGAGCACTTAAACCCTTAAATAGAATGTTGGATATTGTATGACACGCTTTAAACAATACACCACATTAGACCCACAATTTGTAGCTGAGAAACTTCAAGAATTTTTTAAAGAAGACAATATTCAGAAAGACATTACAACAACATCTACCCAAAAAAAGAGCAAAGATATTCAAGCTGTCTTGATTGCAAAAGAACCCCTAGTATTTGCTGGTATGGAAATTATTCAACAAGGATTTTCAGATTGTGTGATTGATGATCTTGCAGAAGATGGAACATTTTTAAATTCAGATGATACTATTGCAACAATACAAGGTAACGTTAGCAGCATATTAAAAAAAGAGAGAGTTATTTTAAATTTAATACAACGCCTGAGCGGTATTGCAACCACAGCACACAAATTATCTCAAATTACAGATCAATACAATATTGAATTACTGGATACTCGTAAAACAACCCCAGGGTTAAGGGTTTTTGAAAAGTTTGCAGTGACTGTTGGTGGAGGGGTGAACCATAGATTTAGTTTACAAGATGCTATAATGATTAAAGATAATCATTTAATGGGAAACCCAGATATTTTAGAGGCTATTAGTAAAGCTAAACAAGAAAATCCCCATAAAGATATTCAGGTTGAAGTAGATACCTTAGAACAATTAGATATAGTTTTGCAGTCTAAGGCAACCTCCGTTTTGCTTGATAATTTTAAGCCTTCAACCTTAACCCAGGCTATTAATAAAATCCGTACTCACCCCCATGGGAGTAATTTATATATTGAATTATCTGGAGGTATTACAGCCAAGACATTATCTGGGTTTTGTCTTGATGGTGTTAATGGAATTTCAATAGGGGCGTTAACACACAACATTCAAAGCAAAGATATCAGCTTGGATATTAAATGAACCAAAAAAAAACGGACATTTTAATTATAGGCCTTGGTCTTGCCGGTATGACGGCTGCTATTACAGCAGCTAAAAGTGGTAAAAAAATTACAATTATTACCAAAACAGAGTCTTTAATATCTGGCAATACTCCATGGGCCCAAGGCGGCGTGGTTTATAAAGGGCTCACAGACTCCCCTGAAAAACTTAAAAAAGATATTTTAAATGCTGGAGCAGGACATTGTTGGGAAGAAGCGGTAGATCATTTATGTCAACATGGTGCGCAGCTTGTTAAAGAAATCTTAATTGATACTATTAATTCCAAGTTTGATTTGAATGAAAGCGATAACACCCTTAAACGAGTTACAGAAGGAGCACACAGTGAAGCGCGCGTGATTTATAATAGAGATAAAACTGGGGCAAGTATTCATCAAGCTGCACTTCAATATTTACAGGAACTTCCCAATGTTGAGATTTTAACCAATCATATAGCCATTGATTTATTAACTTTTTCTCATCATTCTAAAGAATCTACAGATATTTATAAAAAACCCTCTTGTTTTGGTTCCATAGTGCTTAATAATTCTACTAATGAGATTTATCCGATTTTATCTTCAAAAACAATTTTAGCAACAGGGGGCCTTGGACAATTATTCTTACATACTACAAATCCTAAGGAGGCAACAGGAGATGGAATAGCCATGGCCTGGCGTGCAGGTGCACGATGTTTTAATTTACACTATATTCAATTTCACCCTACGGCTCTTTATCATCCAACAGGAAGATTTTTAATTTCAGAAGCATTAAGAGGAGAGGGTGGTAAGCTTGTAAATGCACATGGCAAGGAATTTATGCACTCTTATCATAAGCTTGGAGCACTTGCCCCAAGAGACGTTGTATCTCGGGCAATTCATATACAAATGATTAAAGAAGATGCAGACTGTATGTTTTTAGATATTACCCATAAAAACAAACAATGGATTAAAGAAAGATTCCCGACCATTTATAAATATTGTTTATCCAAAGGGATTAATATAACACAGGAAACTATTCCAATTGTTCCTGCAGCACATTATAGTTGTGGAGGAGTTGGAGTGAATTTAGTGGGGAAAACATCTTTAAAACGATTATATGCGGTAGGTGAAATTGCATGCAGCGGAGTACATGGTGCCAACCGATTAGCTAGCACCTCTCTTTTAGAGTGTGTGGTATGGGGACACTTTGCAGGGAAAGATGCAGTTGAGAGTGAAGACAATGGAGGCTATTTTCCATCTATAGCATCCTGGGAACAAGGGAATTCGCATGTTGATCTATCACACATTGCACAAGAGTGGCTAACAATTAAAAATACAATGTGGAATTTAGCAGGATTAATTCGATCACAAGAAAAACTTCATTCAGCAATGCATATTTTACGGAACCTACAATCCGATGTAGAAAAAGTTTATCAAAACAGTCGTTTGGATAGGAATATTATAGCACTTAGAAATGGGGCGCAAGCAGCTTTAGCAATTATAGCATCTAGCACTGAAGCACGAGAAAGCTGTGGGACACACTATGTGGCTGATGATGAATAGGTAAAATTATCTATTAATCTTACATCATTAAAAAAAACAGCTGTACTAATTATAACTGTCTCATTTTGAATTTCTACCACTTCATCCAATGTAGTAGCAGAAGCAATAGAAATATAATCAATTTTAATTTCAGAGATTTGACATACTATAGTTTCAAAGGATTGTTTGAGTATAGTAGGGTTTTTTTGCCCACGTTCTAGTGCATCTTTAATATGCATTAACCCAATATAAACAATAGAGGCTTTGCGTTGGTCCTCTTTTGTAAGATATTGATTTCTAGAACTTAAGGCAAGCCCATTATTATCACGTATTGTTGAGCACGGTATAAGTTTAATAGTATAGTTCATATCTTTTATCATTTGTTGTATAATATATAATTGCTGTGCATCTTTTTCTCCAAAAAAAGTATGTGTAGGTTGTATGACATTAAACAATTTAGCTACAATTGTAGTTAC
>CAYOTG010000116.1:335-4121 GCA_964406825.1 uncultured bacterium | reverse complement strand
CCTATATTAATAACAGGATTTGTTTTTCTTTTATTATAATCAAAGGGATCAAAAGCCTTAACATGTAAATTTTTAATTTTATCATGTTTATCTCTTTTGTTGTATCTCTCTACTATTCTCCTAGCAACAGGTATTTCTAATTCTGGTTCTTCAGTTAGAGATACTCTGATTGTATCACCAATTCCATCTTCCAATAAAACACCAATACCAATTGATGATTTAATTCTGCCTTCCATGCCTTCACCTGCCTCTGTTACACCTAGATGAAGAGGATAATTCATTTTTTCGCTCATCATTTTATTAATAAGGAGCCTATAGGCTTGAACCATCACTATAGGGTTACTAGATTTCATTGAAAGTACAATATTATGATAGCTATGATTCTCACATATTCTTAAAAATTCCATAGCAGATTCAACCATACCAAGTGGGGTGTCTCCATATCTATTCATAATTCTATCTGACAAAGAGCCATGATTAGCACCTATTCTCATAGCAGTCCCATTTTCTTTACAAATTTTAACCAATGGTGAAAAACGTTCATATATTCTATTTAATTCATCATTGTATTCTCTATCAGTATATTCAAAAACTTTAAATTTTTTTCTATCTGCATAATTACCAGGATTTATTCTTACTTTTTCAACAATCTGAGCTGCTTCAATGGCAGCATTTGGTGTAAAATGAATATCTGCAATTAATGGAGTTTTATATTTTTTTCTACGTAGAGAATCTTTGATTTCCTTTAAGGCTTTAGCTTCTTTTATACTTGGAGCTGTAATTCTAACATAATCGCTTCCAGAATCAATAATTCTTATAGCCTGATTAACAGTAGATTTAATATCTAAAGTATTGGTAGTCGTCATACTTTGAGTTCTAATAGGATGACCATAACCAAGAGGAACATCTCCAATTAAGACTTTCCTAGATTTAAATCTTTGATATTTATTCAGATTTGAACAATATTTATGCATATGATTAATATAATTTAAGTATGTTTACAAAATTTTATGATATATAAAAATAATGAACTAACACTAAGAGCTATAGTTCTAGGAATATTATTTTCTATAATATTATCATCAGCTAATACATATCTAGGCCTGTTTGCAGGCATGACTGTATCTGCATCTATACCAGCAGCTATAATGTCTATAAGCTTTATGAGGTTTTTAAAA
This sequence comes from uncultured bacterium, assembly GCA_964406825.1. Classification (GTDB taxonomy): domain Bacteria; phylum Fidelibacterota; class Marinisomatia; order SCGC-AAA003-L08; family D37C17. The sequence continues at coordinate 2,943 of CAYOTG010000116.1, read as the reverse complement.
AATTCTAATATCCTAGAACATAATTTAGTACAAACTTCGGCATCTGCTGGGGAATCATTGGCAGCAGGTGTAATATTCACTTTTCCTGCATTAATTCTCATGGGATATTGGACAAATTTTGATTATTTTGAAGTTACAAAAATTGCATTAATTGGTGGAATACTAGGAGCAATTTTTACAATACCTCTACGAAAAACATTAATCATAAAGAAAAAATTAAAATTTCCTGAAGGTATAGCAACATCTAAAATATTAAAATCTGTAGAAAATAAAAAATTAGGGCAAACAATTCTACATTCGACTATCATTGGAGGATTCATTAAATACTCTCAACAAGCATTAGGGCTTTGGAACTCTTCTATAGAACATATATTTAGATTTAGAACATCTATATTTGGTGTAGCATGCGATCTATCTCCTGCACTAATTGGAGTTGGATATATTGTAGGGATCAATGTAGGCATTCTTGTATTAATGGGCGGAATAATAAGCTGGGTTATTGCTATGCCTATCTATACAAGCATAAATCCAATAAATGGTAACATAGAAGATATTGCATGGAATATATGGAACTCAAAAATTCGTTTTTTAGGAGTAGGTGCTATGCTAGTGGGTGGAATATGGTCAATTATCAAACTAGTTAAACCAATCATAGAGGGTTTATTAGATAGTATTAATAATAAGGATACCGATTTATCAACAAATAAAGATATTCCATTAAAAATCATTCTATCTCTTCTACTAATTTTATTCTTTCCTTTATTATATATTTATATCAATATATTTAATAATGTATTATTTAGCTTAGTAATTACTTTTACTATACTTATAGTTGCGTTTCTATTTTCATCTATAGCAGCATATATGGCTGGGATTGTAGGATCATCAAATAATCCAATATCAGGCATAACAATAGCAACTATTTTAATTTCTTCATTATTTATTAATTACATGGGATTCATTTCAAAAGAAGGTATGATGGCATCAATTTTATTTGGATCTATAATATGCTGTGCTTCAGCAATATCTGGAGATAATATGCAAGATTTAAAAACAGGATACTTAGTTGGAGCCACTCCATGGAAACAGCAAATAATGCAAATCATTGGGACTGTAGCTTCAGCATTAACTATAACATTTATATTAAACGTATTGCATTCAGCTTATACCATAGGTTCTGATACTCTACCTGCACCACAAGCACATCTAATGAAAACTGTTGTTGAAGGTGTTTTCAATAAAACCTTGCCATGGAATTGGATTATATCTGGAATAGTTATTGGAATAATCATTATAACTATTGATATAATTCAAGAAAAAAGAAAATCAAATTTCAGATTTCCTGTTTTAGCAGTTGCTGTTGGAATTTATTTACCTATAGGACTATCAGTCCCTATATTCTTAGGTAGTTTAATATCATACTTAACTTTAGAAAAAAATCATGAGAAAGGCACCGCTTTTTCTTCAGGATTAATAACAGGAGAAGCAATAATGGGTATTTTAATTGCTATACCTATATTCTTAACAGGAGTATCAAATTGGTGGCGACCTATTTTACAATTCAATAGTAATTTTATAGGTTTATTATTATTCATAATAGCATTAATACTACTTTACTTAAACTCTAATCGCAAATAGCAAAAAAATTAATAAAGAATAATAAAATTTCTTTATTTTCGAATAATAGCAAGCTTAGTTACACCTGTTTTACCATTAGAAGTATTTAGAACAGCAACTAAATAAATACCTGTACTTAACATTTTTCCATTATCTGATTGTCCATTCCAATTAATTATACTGCTTTCCTGAGTTAATATAAATTCTTTTACCAGCTTACCTGACAAGGTCATAATCTGAACTATTGAATTAGAAGAAAGATTACTAATAGTTAATTGATTATCATCACCAATAATAAAGGGATTTGGGCTAACAGATATATTTGAGACTGATTGTTCTTTAGCAAATGTAGTTTCAAATATAGAAATACCAAAATCTGTCGCAAAATAAACATAACCATAATCATCAAATTCTATATCATATATCATATCTGAAAACAATTCTGTATTTCGTGAATTGATGATTTGATTATTATATCCAATATCACCATTACTTCTTACCACTCTTACTCCAGTATTAGAAGCTATCCATGCATTATTTTGATTATCAATCCGTATTTTTGAAAGTTGGTCAAACGAAACATCTGAAAAATAAAAATTACAGCTAATCGGCTCTATACTTAGTGATAAAGAATTCCAAGTTTCTGAATATATATATACGATAACATACCCCATAACACCATAATCACTTAAAGTCCATAATATTGTATTTCCATATTGGTCGCTGCCTATATCAATAGACCATACAGAAACATCATCAAGGAGCAAATCATCATTATATTGATAGCATGTACTTTCTTCAACAGAGGATAGCGGTGGATAAAAGGCATATCCTCCATTAGAGAGAGGTGTTGCAATTTTAATACCTCCAGGGGAATAAGTCTCATCATCATCTTTCTGGTATGCAATCCACACATTATTATTATTATCAAATGCTATTTCTTCTGGTAGGAAATATGATTCTGGTGTATTTAAATCTTCTATTTGAATCC
>CAYOTG010000116.1:0-325 GCA_964406825.1 uncultured bacterium | reverse complement strand
TATCGGAATTAACAACTAAGGGTTTATTTACATCTCCCTCTGACTGAGGATTAACAATCCATAAATTATCATTACTATCCATCTTGATTTGAGATAGAGGTACATAATTAAATCCTTCATCATAATCTCCAATTCCTCTAAATATTGAGTCCCAACCATCTATAATAGATAAATTTGAAGAATTAATATGCAATAAGCCACTTAAATAGTCAACTTCATCTTTTATAGGATTATATAAATTAAAAGCATAGGGATGCCATTCTTCAGGATTTAAATAAAGGGCATTATTTATAAAATAAAAATTTCCACCACTATCAAATTTAAT
>CAYOTG010000115.1:0-4162 GCA_964406825.1 uncultured bacterium | reverse complement strand
CATAAAATCACTAGAAGCTTCTGCTTTGGGCATTTTATTTAATGAAATTAAGATATTCCTCATTTCATCATATTGCGTTCTTAAATCAGGGTTACTATCTAATTCTGACTTAAACTGAGCCATCTCTTCAGAAGTTAATTCATTTTCTATATAAGATATTATTTTATCTTCGTAATTATTACAATTCATCAATATAATACTACTCCTTCTTTTTTTAATAAATCCTTCAATTTAAATCTTCCCCTATTAATCCGCGATTTGACTGTTCCAAGGGGAATTTTAAGTATCTTACTAATTTCATCATAAGAAAGTTCCTGAATATCTCGTAAAATAATTATGTTCTTAAATTCATCATCAAGAATATTAAGACATTTTTGTAAAATTTTCCCTGAAGCTAAAGTATCTTCTTCATCTTCAAAAGACTCTGCATCAGATCGATGAAGCACAAATTCTCTATCATCTGTTGATAAATCTGATATAGTGTATGTTTTTCTTCTTTTAATTTTTCGCAGTTCAGTTTTTGCTAAGTTTGAAGCAATAGTATAAACCCACGTTGAAAATTTTGCAATTTCTTTATAAGAGTCTTTGTTGATATAGACCTTTAATAAGGTGTCCTGAGCTAAATCTTCCGCTGAATCTATATCATATGTAAATCTATAAAGAAAATTAGTCAACTTATCTTTATATCTCTCTACAATATGATTGAAAGCATCTCTATCTCCACCTTGAAATGCTAAAATCAATTCTTCATCTGTAAGTGATATTTTATCCATAATAACCTTGACATATTTTAATAATAAAAACAGATATTAAATTATTATGATTTAAGCTAGAACTTTTCACTAATAAATCCATATTCTTTAAATCTATAAGTATATTCATAATTTCATTCTCAGTATACCTATTTGAATATTTAGGTATATTATTACTGATTATTTTATTAATACTATATAAGTTCTTATTATTATTTTTATGAAGTAATATATTATTAAAAAAATTATAGAATATAATAATTATAGGTATAATTTGATATCCTCCATATTGTAAGTATTCAAAATTTTTGATTGATAGACTAGTATCTTTCTTCCCTATAGAATCAATAAGATGCCATGGTCTTATATTTTTATGATTGATAGAAATACGTTGATTTTCTTCATAAGAAATTTTATCACATCCATTAATCAAGTATAACTTTTCAATTTCATTAAGGATAGTAATAATTTCATCATTATTACTACTTATAATATCATCAAGAATTATCTTATCAATAGATATTTTATTAATATTCAAATAATATCTCACCCACTCTCTAATTTTATTTGGAAATGGAGTTCTGGTATCAATGGTTTTAGATTTAGAAGATATAGAATGAAAAAATTTACTTTTTGAATAAAAATCATCCGATATAAAAATTATAATTGTATCATCACTTGGATTATTTAAATACTTTAATATTTCATCTTTATTTTTTTTAGAAATTCTCCCAACATTCCTTACAATTAATATATTTTTATCAGAAAATAGTGATACAGATGATATTTCTTTAAAAAATGTATTAATATCAGACTCTTCTGAAAAATTTAAATAATGTAAGCTATAATCATTATTGCAATGCTTATCTAAATTCTTAATAAAAAAATTTTGAAGAAAATAATCATCTCCTGATAAGAAATAAGTACTATCTACTTTTTCCCTAATTTCTCTTATTGCTTTTCCAACACTATAAACCATAATAATAACCTAACATGAAAGAAATGAATAAACAATATATAGAAAAATACCATAAACGTTGTTTTTCTATCATTTTAACTAATATTCCTATTACAAAATATCCTGTTATAAATGATGAAATAAATCCAAGAATCAATGGCCAAAATAATAAAGAATTACTAAATAAATTTAAATTTTCAACTAAAGAACCCACAAACGTAAAAAATAGTATAGGTATAGCCAACATAAATGAAAAATTCGTAGATTTTTTCTTGTTTATACCTAAGAAGATTGCAGTTGCTATGGTTATACCAGATCTTGATATACCAGGTATAACAGCAATACATTGAGCAATACCTATTAAAAAAGCAAATTTATATAAAATATTATTATAAGAATTGGCATTTTTATATTTTATTTTTGTTAAAAATAATATAATTGCTAAACATAGATATGATATAGATAAATAACTAATATTCTGGATGTTAAAGAAATAACTATCTATATTGTCTTTAAAAAATAAAACCATGATACCCGCTGGAATAGTACCAATAATAACATTTAAAAATAATTTTGATTCTCCAGTGATATTCTTTTTAAGATCATTAATTAAATCATCTTTCCAATAAAATAATATAGATAATAATGTTCCCCCATGTAAAAAGACTTCAATAAAAGGACCTGATGCATTTGTTTGAATATTAAATAAGGATCTCCCAATTAGGAGGTGTCCTGAACTGCTTATTGGTAAAAATTCAGTAATCCCCTGTATAATACCAAGTAATATTGATTCTATATAACTCATCTATCCTATAATTGAATACATTCTTCCTGCTTTATTATTATCTCTTCTATAACTACAAAAATTTTTATCTTCATAAGTACATATGTTTAACATAAAAATATTACTAGGTTTAATACCCATTTTACATAAATCCTCATTGATTTTTGATTCTAAATCAAGAAATAATTTTTGATTATTTTTAATAATAAATTTTTGATCGAAATATTCAGCAACATCATTTTTAATTTCATAGCAACATGATTTAATAGATGGACCTAAATAAATTTTAATATCTTTTTCACTTGAGCCATAATCAGAAAATATTGATATACCTGATAATATAATACTCTCAGATGTACCTTTCCACCCAGAGTGAACCAAACCAATAATACCCTTAACATTATCTAGCATAAAAATAGGAACACAATCTGCCGTCTGAATGACTAAATAAATATTATTATCAATATGCGTAACAAGTCCATCAGTATTTTGATATAAGCCTGGTTTATTTATGTATTTAACGTGATTAGAATGAATTTGTACACATGAAGCAATATTCTTTTTTTTATGTTGAACATCACTTTTTGATATTAACATAAGAGGATTATTTTCTCCTAAATTAAACTTATCATTTAAATCTAATATAATATCATCAAACATTTCAGAAACTAATCAAAAGATATTTTATCTTTTACCTCTACATCACCATCTTCAATCATTCTTCGCCATTGATTGCGCGATTCTAAAGCTCTTATTACTGTAATACATGTTAAAATTAATAGTATGCATATTATAGAATAAACCATGATACTACTATTTGTATCTATAAATAAAATTGATATAATAGTTATCAACCATGATATTCTAAAAAAGATTGTGAAGGGTGTCATCTTCATTTAATCTAAAAGAAGAACTTAAAATTTAAAAAACCAAGAAAATATAAAAAGTACATATAATACCATTTGTCTTCTTTACCCATAAAACCAAGAAATCCTAAAAAACCTGTAAATCCTAAAAAACCTAGATACCATGTATTTTCCATTATTTTTCTCCCTTTATTGTTGTTGGGGGTTCCCAAAGCTCAATTTTATTTCCTTCAGGATCAAGAATATGAACAAATTTTCCTATCTCTCCATATTCTATTATTTCATCAAGAACAGTTATTCCTTTTTCTTTTAATACTTTTACAAGATCTTCAATATTTTGAACCCTATAATTAATCATAAATTCTTTTTTAGAAGGGTCAAAATAATCAGTATCCTTATTAAAAGGACTCCATTGAAGATAATTTATTTCATCAGGATTATCAATATCTCTAGATTTAAACATTGAACCATATTGATCAGTTATTATTCCTAAATTTTCCTTATACCATTTCTTAGTTTCTTCAGGATTATCAGATTTAAAGAAAATACCTCCAATACCCAAAACTTTTGGTTCTTCTTTATCCATATCAACTCCTTTTTCATTAGAAAATAAAAACATTGGTAATATAAACAATATTATAAATAGATTTTTCATAGTTTGAGAACTTTCAGTTTCTACTCAACAGTCACGAAGTGGTTAAGTTCAACACCACACTCTAAATACATTCCGTTTTTGAAATTTGTTTGTGTTATCATTTATTGTAAAGGTTTAATTGTTTCAACTGAATATAAATATTTTGAT
>CAYOTG010000114.1:0-4175 GCA_964406825.1 uncultured bacterium | reverse complement strand
TTTATTAGCTTTTGATGAATCTGAAATAAAAAGAATTTCTATAAAACAAAAAAATATTTTTGATCAAATTTTTATATGGTTTGGTGATTCTAATGTATTCCCAGCAATAATAAAATTAATCGAAGATAGAAAAAATATTGATAGAGATATAAGAAAAGCGGATATTAGAGCTATCTTACTTGTTGAAGATACCCCAGAATATTATTCTAGTCTATTGCCTACTTTATATAAAGAAATTATATACCATACAAAACAATTAATAGATCAAAGTCTAAATGATACTCAAAAACTTTTACATATGAGAGCTAGACCTAAAATAATATTATCTACAAATTATGAAGATGCAATCGACTTTATAAAAAAATACCATTTAAATATTCTAGGGATAATATCAGATATAAGATTCCCCATTAATAATAAAAAATCTAAATCTGCAGGCATACAATTAATTAAAGAAATACGAAAATTCGATAAATCAATTCCTTTTATTTTTCAATCTAATCAAGATATTGAACAAAGCCAATTAAAAAAATATTCTGTTAAATATATTAATAAAAATTCTACTACATTTTTTCAAGATTTAAGAAAATTAGTAATTGATAATTTTGGTTTTGGAGATTTTAAATTCAGATTAAAGAATGGAAAAATGATTGCAAATGCAAAAAATATTAAACAGCTAAAAAAGAATATCAAATCAGTTCCAAATGAATCGTTGTCCTATCATGCATCTAATAATCACCTATCAAATTGGTTAGCTGCTAGGGGAGAATTTAAATTAGCATCTAAATTTAGAGTATTAAATATAGATGATTTTGATAATGTAGAAGATAGAAGAAATTTTCATTTAAAATTATTGGATGAATCCATTAATGAAGACAAAAGTCCTATTATTGTTGAACATTCTACTAATAATATTGAACATATTCATTCTTTCATAAGAATAGGAAATGGTTCTTTAGGAGGGAAAGCTAGAGGGCTTGCCTTTGCAAATTCTGTTTTAGCAAATTATAATTTTAAAAATCAATTCCCTGATGTGAAGATAAGAATACCCAATATAATAGTTATAAGTACAACAGAGTTTGATGAATTTATGGATTTAAATCAGTTATGGAAAATAGCTCTATCCATGAAAGATAATAAAAAAATTGAACAAAAATTTATTAAATCTCAATTACCTCCTGCTTTAATAAAAAAATTAAAGAAATTACTTAAAAAAATAAATTATCCTCTCGCAATTAGATCTTCTAGCCTATTAGAAGATTCTCAATATAAACCACTAGCAGGGATGTACAGTACATTAATGATTCCTAATTCAGATAAAAAATTTAGTAAACGTTTTGAACAACTAAGTGAATCTATAAAAAGAGTTTATGCTTCTACTTTTTATAAAGAACCTAAATCATTGATGGATTCTGTATCTAAAAGATATGAAGAAGAAAAAATGGCAGTAATCATTATGGAATTAATTGGCGAAAAACATGATGAAATTTTTTATCCAACATTTAGTGGAGTTTGCCAAAGTTATAACTATTACCCTGTATCGCATATGAAACGAAATGAAGGGATAGCCTTTTTAGCCTTAGGTTTGGGAAAAACTATAGCTGATGGTGAAAAAACTCTAAGATATTCACCTAAATATCCAGATATTTTACCACAATATTACTCAGTAAAATCAACAATAAATAATTCACAAAATAATTTTTATGCTCTTAATTTAAATAAAAATATAGATGTATTAAAAAAAGGTGAATCAAAAAATCTTCATAAATATAATTTAGATATAGCTGAAAAACATGGGGAGCTTACATCGGTAGCAAGCGTAATTAGCAATGAAGATAGTATTATTCGAGACTCTCTTAAATATAAAGGCACTAGAGTACTAACATTCTCTTCTATCATTAAATATGAACTATTTCCTCTAAATGAATTATTAAATACATTTATCAAGCAGGGTGAAAATCTTATAGGGTGTCCATTTGAAATTGAATTTGCAGTCAATATAAATAAAAAAAATAAAAAAAGTGAATTTTGTTTACTTCAAATTAAGCCTATGCCCATTGACAATATAGAAGAAAAAATTGAAAATCTAAAAAATAAAAAATTAGATGAAATTTTTTGTTCCAGCAATCAAGTACTTGGGAATGGGTTATATAATAATCTTGAACATATTATGTATATTAATCTAGATAATTTTAAAAATGAAAAAACAACTTTAATCGCTAAAAAAATTGGTGAATACAACAAGAAATTAGGTTCTAAAAATCCCTATCTCCTTATTGGACCAGGTAGGTGGGGCAGTTCAGATCCGTGGCTTGGTATACCTGTTAATTGGGAGCAGATAGCTAATGCAAAATCAATCATAGAAATTGGAATAGACAAACTAAATCCAGATCCATCTTTTGGGAGCCATTTTTTCCAGAATTTAACAAGTCTTAGAATTGGCTATTTTACTATCAGCAATAGGAAATATAAATTTTCCATAGATTGGAAATGGCTTAAAAAACAAAACCATATTTATAAATCTAAATATGTAAATGTCATTAAATTACAAAATCCATTAGCTATAAAAATTGATGGGAAAAATGGTCAAGGTGTTATTCTAAAATCTAATAAGAGAACAGATGTAGATTCTATGGATGAAAACGAAGCATCAGGAATCTAAGATTCCATAATTATATTTACAATTTCAATAATATCTATGACACTAATCATACCATCTATATTTAAATCAGCTAATACAATTTGAAAATCACTTAAATCAATTGCATTAAATATATAGTTTACAATATAGATAATATCAACCACATTAATAAAATGATTTTGATTGATATCTCCAAAAGTATATGGATAGACTGATAAATCAAAATTTAGTAGAGATTCTTGGTCACTACCCATTAACAAATAAATTTTATCTATTTCTTCTGTTATATAATAATAATTTAAATTTTCTATTGGCATTATATAGGGAGGTTCCTCTATTGCCTGCGTCTCTATAATAATATCACCCACAACATTTTCATTTAAATTTTCAATATTAATAAAAAAATCTGAAGATGGTTCAAAAACATTAATGACTATCGATTCATCTTGTAAAGATTCATCGATAGTCATTGAAGTACTTAAGTAATCAAAATCATCAATTGTAATAGGCATTGTATTAATTTGGTCTTCATAATAATAAAAACCATTATCCATATTATCATAATACCCATTATATAAATTTCGTTTACAAAATTCAAGCCAAGTATTTATAAAAGTTGTAGAATAATTGTTAACCAAAATTGTATTTATAGAAGAATGAGCATTATTAACTATTGAAAATTGCTCCCATATTTGTTTAATAATAGAACTTTCTAAATTATTTTCACCTTCTATAACTGTAGTTAGATAATGGGCATACAAGGCTATGCTATAACCATCTGTTGAACTTATATTTTGCTCTGGATTATTATAGAAAGATAGTAACCATCCATCATCTATATAATCATCAATATCAGGATATATGACATCTTCTACCCAAGTAGATGACATTTCATATAGGAATAAGGTTTGTAGAGTATATTGGAGCCTATATGATCTTTGAATAGCATGAAAATATTCATGAGCAACTGTAATTTTCATAGCTTCAATACCTGTTGTATAAAATTCTCCTTCTTCATATTCATTATCTATTATTATATATGAACTTCCAGTATGATTCCCCAATGAGTCACTATCTAAATAGTTTATTCCATAATGACCTTGTTGCCTATCTTCAAGATAAATATCATATTTTTGATCATCATCATGGATTTCAATAGGTAGAAAATTAAGGATGTCAATTAATATACTATCTGAATAATCTGCTGCAATACCAACTTCATCAACATAATCTGGGACACCATTATCATTATTGTCAATTTGATTAGGAGCATCAGAGCCTTCAACATCATAATGAATATAAAAATTGCCACTAGGTGATACTGAATAAGTATCTGTAGTTGGTCTGATAGATCTTACCCCATTAGGATTCAAAATTTCTTCATAAATACCACAACGAATATGATGATTATTTGAGAAAATAACAGATAGTGAAAATAATATAATAAGTTGAAATGATAATTTCAAAAATTATACAACCCCTTGATCTAACATAGAGTCTGCAACCTTTATAAAACCAGCAATATTAGCACCCT
>CAYOTG010000113.1:0-4177 GCA_964406825.1 uncultured bacterium | reverse complement strand
AAGGAGTTTATAAAATAGCTAAAAAAGTAGAACAAGTAAGAATTAATAATTCTATAACGAGCCCTGAGGTTAGATTAATTGATGAAAATGGTAACCCGTGTGGGGTTGTTAAAATTGAAAAAGCTATAGAGATGGCAAATGAAGCAAGCTTAGACTTAGTCGAAATAGCTTCAAATGCTAAACCTCCTGTATGTAAAATATTGAATTTTGGTAAATTTAAATATGATAAAGAACGACAAAAAAAAATAAATAAGAAAAAACAACATATTGTCAATGTTAAAGAAATTAGATTAAGACCAAATACAGATAAACATGATTTAGAAATTAAATTGAATAAAGCACAGAAATTTTTATTAAAAGGTGATAAATTAAAGGTGACTGTGATGTTTAGAGGACGAGAATTTTTAAGGAAGGAAGTAGGATATGATCTGCTGAATGATGTTAAAGATGCATTGAGCGAGATATCAGTTGTTGATAAAGAACCAAATTTACAAGGGAGAAGAGTCTCCCTTATATTAAGTCCTAGATAAGGAGAAAAAGATGCCTAAAATGAAAACAAAAAAAAGTGCTGCAAAACGTTTTAAAGTAACGGGCTCTGGTAAGATTAGTTATAATAAATGTGGTAATAGACATTTGTCTACAAAAAAAAGTCAAAAACGGAAGAGGCGTCTCCGTAAGGATACTACCATTAGTAGTGCTATGCATCGTAGAACAAAAACTATGATTCAACCAAAGTATAAAAAAAAGAGAAAATAAAGCAAAAAGCTAAAAGCAGAATCCCTAGACACAGAAGACATAGAAAAATAGTTAATCAAGCTAAGGGTTACTATGGAGTAAGAAAATCTAACTTTCGGGCAGCTAAAGATGCTGTTGAAAGAGGTTTGCAGTTTGCATATAGAGATAGAAGACAGAAAAAACGTACTATACGATCATTATGGATTATAAGAATTAATGCAGCTGTAAGAGAGCATGGCTTAACATATTCTAGATTTATTAATTTGTTAAAAACTAAAGATGTTCTAATAAATAGAAAAACATTAGCATATCTTGCTGTAAATGATCCAGATGCCTTTTCTGAAATAGTTAAATCTGTTTCATAAATTCAACAATAAATCAGTGTCTATATTAAAAAAAATAAAAGAGTTAAAAGAACTTTTTGATTCTGATTATAAATTATTAATTGAGAATCAATTAGATGTTACCTTTATTTTTAATAAGTATTTAGGAAGGAAGGGCATATTAAATACACTGTATCCATTATTATCTAAATCTAATAAAGAAGAAAAATCTGATTTTGGAAAAAAAATCAATGATTTCAAACAATATATTTCATCAAAATTAGAAAAACATTCATTAGCCAATGACACAAATGAATTAAAATCAAAAATTGATTTAACCTTGCCTGAATCATATAAATCTAACGGTAGTGTGCATCCTATTACATTAATTGTTAATGAAATTAAAAATATTTTTCTTAAGATTGGTTTTTCTTCTATTTATGGTCCAGAAGTTGACTCTGATTATTATAATTTTGAAGCTTTAAATATTCCGAAGCATCATCCTGCAAGAGATATGCAGGATACTTTTTATATAAATGATAATATATTACTTCGAACTCATACCTCAGGCAGTCAAATACATTTTATGGAAAATAATAAACCTCCTATAAGAATTTTATCTCCTGGACGTGTCTATAGAAATGAAGATATTAGTGTGAGAAGTTATTGTCTATTTCATCAAATAGAAGGTTTATATGTTGATGAAAATGTATCTTTTGCTGAATTGAAAGGTACATTAGAATATTTTGCAAAAGAATTTTTTGGATCGGATGTAAAAACTAGATTTAGACCAAGCTATTTCCCTTTTACTGAACCTAGTGCAGAGATGGATGTTTATTGGGGATTAAATTCAGAATCTGATTATCGTATTACCAAAGGTACTGGTTGGCTTGAAATACTTGGTTGTGGTATGGTTGATCCAGAAGTTTTTAAATCTGTTAAATATGATACAAAGAAAATCAGTGGTTTTGCATTTGGTTTAGGAATAGAGAGAATAGCTATGCTTAAATATGGTATTGATGATATACGATTATTATATGAAGGTGATTCAAAATTTTTAAGGCAATTTAAAAAATGAAAATTTCTAGAAATTGGTTAAATGATTATGTTATTTCAGATAAGACTGATGCTCAGTTAGTTGATGTTTTTACACAACTAGGATTAGAATGCACATCGCAAAAAATTAATTCAATAGATAGCAATATTGTAGTTGGAGAAGTAGTATCATGTATTAAACATCCGAATGCAGATAGATTAAAAGTATGTGAAATAGATGTATGTGAAGAGGAACTATTGACAGTCGTATGTGGTGCTCCTAATATTAGGGAGAATATATTAGTTCCTATTGCCAAGATAGGTAGTAAATTGGGTGATTTTAAAATTAAAAAAACAAAAATTAGAGATATTATCTCAAATGGAATGATTTGTTCAGAAAAAGAGCTTGGACTCAGTGATGAGCATGAAGGTATTATGGTATTAGATAGTAACTTAAAAAAAGGTCAAGGATTAGGCATTGCTTTATATCTTGAAGAAGATACTACATTTGATTTTGATATGACTCCAAATAGAGGTGATTGTTTTAGCCATTTAGGAATTGCAAGAGAACTTTCTATAATTGAAAATAAAAAAATTAAATTAAATTCTCCAAAATTTCCTACTTCAGATTTTAGCACTTCAAAAGTTGTTAAAGTTGGTATAAAAAAATCCAATATATGCAAGAGATATAGTTGTATTGTTATTAAAAATATTAAAGTTGGAGGCAGTCCTTTATGGCTAAAACAGAAGTTAGAATCAATTGGTCAAAAAAGTATTAATAATGTAGTAGATCTAGCAAATTTTATAATGTTTGATTTAGGTCAACCTTTGCATGTATTTGATTTAGATAAAATTAAAGGTAATCAAATAGATGTTAGATTAGCTTCTAAAAATGAAAAAATTGTTACCTTAGATTCTGAAACTAAAGAGTTAACAAACGAAGATATTATAATATCTGATTCTAAAGGACCTATTGCTATTGCTGGAGTAATTGGAGGTTTAAATAGTCATGTAGATGAAAATACAAAAAACATACTAATAGAAAGTGCAATTTTCAATCCAATTAATATAAGAAGAACTGCAAAAAAATATGATTGTTCTACGGAAGCATCAAAAAGGTTCGAAAGAGAAATAAATTATAAAAATGTAGTATATAGCATGTGCAAATTTGTCTATTTATTACAAGATACATCTGATTGTGAAGTTGCCTGTGATTATATTGATGAAAAAGTAGAAGAACAACAAAATCATGAAATTTTATTTAATCTTGAGAAATGCAATAATTTTTTAGGAATTGAACTCAGCAAAATAGAAATGAAGGATATATTTAATAAACTTTCTATTAAAGTAAAAAATAATGGAAAAGACTTTAATTGCATAGTTCCCTTATATAGAAATGATCTAGAAAGAGATGTTGATTTATATGAAGAAATAGCTAGAATATATGGTTATGATAAAATCCCATCTAAGTTAAATTTTAAATTTTCTTCAAGTACTCTAATTGATGATGATAGTGTCATTGAAGATAAGATTCGTAATATTCTCTCAAACAATGGTTTTAATGAGCATTATTCAAATAGTTTATATGGGAAAAAAGAAACATCTTTATCTAATAATCAACCTATAAAAATTGTTAATCCATTAAGTAAAGATATGGAGTTTATTAGAAACTCCCTTATCCCAGGTATGTTGAAAACTTTATCTTATAATGAAAAAAGAGAATGTGATTTTTTAAAATACTACGAGATTGGTTCTATTAATATTTTATCAAAAAATAATTACAACTTATCAACTGAGAATAGAAAATTATGTTTAGGTTATTTAGGAAACAAAATAATATCATGGTCTAATAATCAAATTTTTAATGTATATGATGTCAAGGGTGACATATCTATGATGATGCATAACTTGGGTTTAAATAATGTTGATTATAAAGTTGAACCCAACGATAATAAAAATGATTTTGATCTCTCAGTTTTAGTTGCAGGAGATAGAGTTGGTAAAATTATTGGTGTAGGCAAGAAAATAAGAAAAGAATATGATATATCAAGTAATGTTATTATATGTAATATTGATTTAAATCA
>CAYOTG010000112.1:0-4192 GCA_964406825.1 uncultured bacterium | reverse complement strand
GTTGATGTAGAAGATCCTGATAATGATTCTTTTGAATTTACATTAACAGATGCTCCTGATGGAATGGTTGTATCTGATACAGGCCTTATAACATGGATTCCAACAGAAGGTGTTTTAAGTTCAGGTCTTGTAACATTAACTGTAAGTGATGAAGAATTCGATGTTACAGAAGTATTCGCAATTACAGTGACTCAAGTTAATGATGCTCCTGTGATTGCATCTACTGCTCCTGATTTTGTTTATCTTGGAGAAACCTATGTTTATGAATTAGATGTTGTTGATCCTGATGATACAGAATTTGACTATACTTTAATAAATGGACTTGATGGAATGTCTATTACAAATAATGGTACTATTACATGGACTCCAGAAGTTGTTGGCCAATATGGTCCTGTTACCGTTATTGTTGCTGATGGAGGTGAAGATAATGCAGTAGCAGCTGAAGAAGAATTTTCTATTCTAGTTGATTATGATTATACTGTAATTGACTTTAACTTTGCTGCTGGTAATAATTTAGTGAGTTTATATTCAATTCCACCAGAAGATCAATCTGTAGAATTTGTTTTTGGGCCTCTTGGATATAATATTACAGATATCATTGGAGAAAGTCAATTGGCGTTTAACTTACCAAGTGTTGGTTGGATAGGTAGCTTGGATTCATTGTACGAAGATAAAGGTTATTGGGTGAGATTAGATGAAAATGCCAGTCTTCCTGTATATGGTTTACCAAGTGAAAATGTAGAATATATTATACATGAAGGTGCAAATTTAATCTCATATCCTTATGAGAGTGTACAAAGCATAGAAGATGCATTGCCTGATGAAATACACCAAGATATTTGGGCTATTTTTGGTCAAGGTATTTCAGCGATGAATATCAATGGTAACTGGATGGGGTCGCTCAATTCATTTGAAGGTGGAGCAGGCTATTGGATTATTGCAACAACTAATTTTGTATTTGAATATAATCAACCTGATGGAGCAGCTTTAGCTGTAGCAAATACGATTGTAAGTCCACCTCAAGAACTTGATTATTATCAATCTATAGCACAATCTTTCTATTTTGTTAAGGATCTTGAATTAAGTAATACAGATATTGAAATTGGTGATTGGATTGTAGCTTATAATGGAGATGTTGTTGTAGGTTCTAGAATGTGGAATGGTGAATATACAGATATTCCTGTGATGGGATTTGATTCTACAGATGATAATACATTTGGATATTGTCAATCAGGAGATATCCCAACATTTAAACTTCATAAAGCTTCAACATCAGAAGTTATTAATTTAGTTTCAGAAAATATTCCTGAATGGGAAAACAACCAAGCATTTGTAGTAAATCTTTCAGGGCTTGAATTTCCTGCGACTGTAAGTTTACATCATGCTTATCCAAATCCATTCAATCCTTCAACTACGATTGAATATGAAATTCCAGAAGGTGGCATGCATATAAATCTATCTATATATGATATTAGAGGTAGGCTAGCTTCTGAATTAGTTAATGAATATCAAGAAGCTTCTTACGATTCTTATAAAGTGGTATGGAATGCTTCCAATATGTCATCAGGGGTATATTTTGTACGATTGCATGCAAATAATACAATTCAGACTCAAAAAATAATGTTAATTAAATAAAATTATTTTATTGATTATTTGAAACTATTCTTAAATTAATGCGTATATAAATAAAATTTAAAAGGATGTTTAAATATGTTAGATATTAAAAAATGTTTTTCAGCTCTAGTTTTAGGTACAATGATTCTAATGACTTCATGTATGGACGTATCATCAAATGATACAAATGCAGATCCTGTAGATTTAGGTCCATTGCTTGCTAAACAAGAGTTATTCGAAAAAAAATTGAATCAAATAGTTAAAAAAATAGATAATTTACAAACGTCTGTTAATAAAATTAAAACAGCGCCTCCTTCGGCAGATAATAAGAAAAGTGAAAAACCTCAAAGGAAGCCTGCAGACCCTAATTATGTGCACAATATTCCACAAGGGGATTCTTATTTTATAGGTAATCCAAATGCTAAGGTTACTATTACAGAATTTTTTGATTTTCAATGACCGTACTGTGCCCGATCTGTCAGTATGGTAGATGAAATATTAGCAAAGTATCCGAATGATGTAAAAGTAGTTTTTAAAAGTTTTCCACTAAGTTCGCATAAACAAGCATTTAAGGCTTCAAAATATGCTATAGCTGCAGGAAGGCAAGGTAAGTTTAAAGAAATGTTCCATGCGATTTTTGCTAATGATCAATGGAAAAAATTAAGAAGTGATGAAGATTTACCTCTTCAGATAGCAGGTGAGCTTGGACTTGATCTTGAACAATTAAATAGAGATATGAATGATGAAACAATTGATGCTCAAATTCGACAAGAGTATGAACAATTGAAATCTCTAGGCAATAGTTATGAAACAGATAAATACGCAGGTGTTCGATTAGCTGTTCCTAAATTTTTTATAAATGGGAGAGAACCTGAAGGACGAGGTATTGATGCTTGGTCAAAAGTTATAGAAGAAGAACTTAAAAAATAATTTTTTTAAAAATAGATATTAATATGAAAAGGTCCTTTTTAGGGCCTTTTTTTATGTGCTGAATTTGATATAATTATTTCTTTATAGTTAGAGAATAATGGGTTATATTAAAAAGGATGAAATTTTATAATTTATTGAGGAGGAGGCTGCATGTTTAGGCCTTTTTTATTAAGTATTTTTTTTAGTTTTGGTATTTTATTTTGCGATTCAAGAGATTGCCCTGATAATTTTGTACCAAATATACAGTTTACAGGTGGGGTGAATCAAGACGAATGTTATCCTGAAGACTTTGTTTATTTTTCTTCTACCAGGCAAGGCTTTTATATGTTTCTAGAGGTTGTTATTAATGATTCCCAAATAAGTGGTGATGATTGGGTTGCTGCATTTAATGGAGATGTTTGTGTTGGAGCAAGACGATGGGGTGGATGTGGAGGTGACCCTGAATGCGATGTTCCTGTATTAGGTGACGATACTTCAGAGTACTGCAGTGGTTATATGAACGATGGAGATATCCCTACGTTTAAAATTTATGATGTTTCAGAGAACACCTATATTGATGCAACATCAAGCTCCTATGTTGAATGGTATTCAGGTATGACAGAAGTTGTTGATATTTTATATGCAAATATGGATATAGAGGGATGTATGGACTCATATTCATGTAATTATGATCCTTATGCAACCATTGATGATGGTACATGTGAATATTGTTCATGTGAACTTGATCCACAAATAATATATAATTGGGACACAAATGGTGATGGAGTTCTTGATAATTATAATTTTTATGAATATAATGGTTCTATTACCTCCAGTATATTTTCAAATGATAATATTATAGTCTCACCTGGAGATATTTTGGCAGCATTTGTTGGAGATGAACAACGAGGTGTTGCTAATGCTACAGGACCTACACCTTTTGGACCATATGCAGGAGAATATATGTTTCAAATGATGATTTATAGTAATGAAACTTCTGGAGAAACATTAACATTTAAATATTATCATTCTGAATCAAACAGCATATTTTGTTTATCAGAAACATCAGAATTTATTATTAATATGACTGAAGGGGATGTAACTGATCCATTTATATTTTCTTTTCCAGAGGATTGGCTGTCTTCAGATGTAATGCCTGAAAATTTTAGGATTTCTTCTGTTTATCCTAATCCGTTTAATCCATCTGTGAATATTCAATTTGAAGTAGATAAACCCTCTAATATAGTTTTTAGATTTTATGATATTCTTGGCAATGTAGTTGATTTGATTGACTATGGTTTTACCCATAGTGGTATATTTAATATTAATTGGTCTCCTGAATTGCCATCAGGAAGCTATTTTATTCTAATGTCAGATGGTAAAAATGCTTATAAAGAAAAGGTGACCTTGATTAAATAAAATGTGATATAGGTCATCATTTTTAGAAGTATAAAATTTTAGATTTGTTAAAATATTTATAGGTGAATATGTTTAATAAAAATATATATTATATATTATTTCTATTGTTTGGGTTGATTTGTGCTCAAGATCCTCCTCTTGGATTTGAGTACAATCAAGGCACTGAACAAGGTTTCTATTTCTTCCAAAATATTACTATTGATGGGCAACCTCTAGATGATGACGATTGGATTGGTGCATTTAAAAAATA
>CAYOTG010000111.1:0-4226 GCA_964406825.1 uncultured bacterium | reverse complement strand
CATAAAAAGGAAATAGTCCTTATGCATCCTGGTCCAATTAATAGAGGAGTAGAAATTGATAGTGAAATTGCAGATAGTGATCAGGCAATCATTTTAGATCAAGTATTAAATGGAGTAGCTGTTAGAATGAGTGTATTATATTTATTGTTAGGGAGTAAAGATTTTGAGTAATAGTGTAAATAAAATAAAAGGAAATATCCTCTTAAAAGGCGGTAAAATTTATGATCCTTTTCTAGGAATTAATAAGGTTAGTGATATCCTTATAAAAGATGGAATTATCACGAAAATTAGTAAAAATATACCTGTAAATAATAATTATAAAGTTATTAACTGTAAAAAAGAAATTATTACTAATGGCTTCATAGATATTCATGTGCATTTTAGAGAACCAGGGTTTGAATTTAAAGAAACCATTGAGACTGGCTCTTTATCAGCATTTTATGGTGGTTTTACAAGAGTGTGTACTATGCCAAATACAGACCCGGTTATTGATACACCTGAATTAATTAAATCTATAATTAGTGCATCTGAAAAATTACCAGTATATATTCATCCTATAGGAGCGATTACAAAAGGACAAAAAGGTCTTGAATTAGCTGAAATTGGAAAAATGGTATTAGCTGGCGCTGTAGCAGTTTCTGATGATGGAATACCTTTGAAAAATTCTCAACTTATGCGTTATGCATTGGAGTATACGAAAAAATTCAATATTCCTGTAATTAATCATGCTGAAGATTGTTGTTTAGTAAATGATGGTTTGATACATGAAGGCGATATTGCTTTAAAGTTAGGCTTAACTGGTAATCCAGATATTTCTGAATCAACTATGATATATAGGGATCTTGCTATTGCAGATTATGTAGGAGGTAGGATACATATTCCGCATGTTTCCTCATATAAATCTTTAGAAATTATTAAATTTTTTAAAAATAAAGGTGTAAATGTTACAGTTGAAGTGACACCACATCATTTATCCCTAACTGATAAAACTCTACGAAATTTTGATACAAATGCTAAAGTGGCACCACCTATAAGATCTAAAAAAGATAGAGATGCACTTATTAAAGGTATTAAGTCTGGTCTTATTAATTGTATAGCTACTGATCATGCACCACACTCCATCGTAGATAAGGAAAGAGATTTTCAAAATGCCTCTTGTGGCATGATAGGCTTAGAGTCTGCTTTTGGTTTAGTTAATAAAACATTGATTGCTAAAAAACATTCTATTGAATCAATAATTAATCTTTTTACCATTAATCCTAGCCGAATAATTAATGTTATACCAAATGTAATTCAAGAAGGGAATATCGCAGAATTAAATATTATTAATCCAAAACATGAATGGATATTTAGTAAAGATTTAATACAGTCAAAGTCATCTAACTCTCCTCTTATAGGTAAGAAAATGATTGGTAAAGTAGTGGTAACAATTAACAAAGGCTATATTTCAAGTTGTAAAATTTAAGTTGAGCCAAGAAAAGATTGTTTAGTATATATTATATTAAATACTTGACTTGATATGTTTTACCCTCATAACTTAACGGGCTGTAATTAAACTAAAATTTTTAATTTGTTATTATTTTATGGAAACTAGTTATATAAAAGCGAGTCAAATAGATAAAAGGTGGTTTGTGGTAGATGCTACTGATAAAACACTTGGAAGATTGTCTTCTAAGGTTGCCCAAATTTTAAGAGGGAAGAATAAGGTGAATTATACTCCTCATATGGATATGGGAGATTTTGTTATAATAGTGAATGCTGACAAAGTAAAATTATCAGGTAAAAAGGCATCAACTAAGGATTATTTCAAACATACTAATTATCCAGGAGGAGCCAAAAATATATCTATTAAAGTTATGAAGGAAAAGAATCCAGAATTTATTCTAATGAATTCAGTTAAAGGTATGCTTCCACATAATCGTCTTGGAAAAAAAATTCTTACACATTTAAAAGTTTATGCTGGGAGTGAACATCCTCATTCTTCACAAAAACCAATAAAATTGGAGTTATAATAATATGCCAGAAATAGTAAATATTGCATTAGGAAGACGAAAAAAATCAATAGCTAGGGTTCGTTTTATAAAAGGTAAGGGTAAAATTATCATTAATGATAGAGAAGCCATTGATTATTTTAAAAGATCTTCATTAGTTATGGAATTACAGGAACCTTTATCGATTGTTGATTTCGACAATAAAAGTGATATAGTAGTCAATGTAAATGGTGGAGGTCTATCTGGACAAGCAGGTGCTGTTAGATTAGGTATTGCAAGAACTCTAGAAGCGATAAATCCTGACTTTAGAAGTAAACTTAAGAAGGCTGGTATGTTAACTAGAGATTCTAGGGTTGTTGAAAGGAAAAAACCTGGTCAACCTGGTGCTAGAAAAAAATTCCAATTTTCTAAACGTTAATCAATTTAAAAAGAATGGAGAAAATGAATATAAATGAATTATTAGAATCAGGAGCTCACTATGGCCACCCTGTTAGTAAATGGAATCCTCAATTTAAACCTTTTATTGCTACTAAGAAGAATGGTATTTATATCATCAATCTGAAATTAACGTTAGATTACTTAGATAAAGCCGTTAAAGAGATGGTGAAAATTTCTGAAAATGGAGGAAATATTCTTTTTGTAGGTACAAAAACACAAGCGCAGGATTTAGTGCAAACTTGCGCAGATAGATGTGGAATGTTTTATATCGTTGAAAGATGGTTAGGTGGTACATTAACAAATTTTGCAACAATTAAAAAAAGTATTAGAAGATTAGTAATGCTCGAAAAAGAATCTTCTCCAATATATAAAAATAAAACTAAAAAAGAGCGCCATATGTTAAGGAGAGAAAAATTAAAACTATCTGATTTACATAGAGGCATTAAAGATATGAAACATTTACCAAATGCTCTTTTTGTAGTTGATGCTAATCATGAGAAAATTGCTGTTGCTGAAGCAAAATGTTTAGGTATCCCTACTTTTGGTTTAGTGGATACAAATACTAATCCTTTCTGTTTAGATTATCCCATTCCTGCGAATGATGATTCTATTAAAACAATAAAATTAATTATGTCACATATTTCTGATTCAATTCTTGATGTTGTCGGTGGTGCTAAAAATAAAGAGACAACAGAAGAAAATACGGTAGATAATAAAGTTGTTGAAGAATCTGATAATAATGATGTAGAAGAAGCTAGTGTTGAAAAATAATTTAATTATAAAAATTTATGGAGTTTTAGTTTTATGTCAGTAAGTGCACAAGAAGTTAAGGAACTAAGAGATCGTTCAGGTTGTGGTATGATGGAGTGTAAACAAGCTTTAGTTGAAGCTAATGGAAATCAAGATAAAGCCTTTGAAATTTTGAGAAAAAAAGGTGTTGCCAAAGCTCAGAAAAAAGCAAGTAGAGACGCTAAAGAGGGTAGTATAGTTTCCTATATCCATCCAGGGGCAAAACTAGGTGTTTTATTAGAGTTGAATTGTGAAACAGATTTTGTAGCGAATACAGATGATTTTAAAGCTTTAGGCAATGATATCTGTATGCATATTGCTGCTACAGCTCCTCTCTCCGTTAGTGTTGATGAGGTTCCTGATAGTATAGTAGAAAAAGAAAAAGAAATTTATGCTGAACAGGCTCAAAAAAGTGGAAAACCAGAAAATATAATAGAGAAAATGGTTGAAGGTAGATTGAAGAAGTTTTATCAAGAAAATGTTTTATTAGAACAAAATTTTGTTAAAGATCCTTCAAAAACAGTTACTGATTTAATTACTGAAAAAGTTTCAGTGTTAGGCGAAAATATTGTTATAAATTCTTTTTCAAGATTCCAAGTAGGCGAAAAATAATCATACAAATCTAATCTATGGGAAGAAAAACCATAAACTTTAAAAGAATACTCTTAAAGATAAGTGGAGAGGTTTTAGCTGGAAAAAAAAGTTTTGGTATTGATCCTGAATTAACTCAAAAAATTGCAAATAGAATAAAAGAGATACATTCTAAATCTATCCAAATAGGTATTGTTATTGGTGGAGGAAATATCTTTAGAGGTATATCAGTCTCTGCTAAAGGTATGGATAGGGTCGCTGCTGATTATTTAGGTATGATGGCAACGATAATGAACTCAGTAGCCTTGCAATCAGAATTAGAAAAAATAGGTTGTGATACTAGAGTAATGTCAGCATTGAGTGTCACTCAATTGGCTGAACCCTATATTAGAAGGAGAGCAACACGTCATTTAGAAA
>CAYOTG010000110.1:0-4242 GCA_964406825.1 uncultured bacterium | reverse complement strand
ATTAAATTCAATTTCATTAACAGGTTCACTTATTATATATCCTTGAATTTTATCACAAGCATATTTTTTTAAGAAGTTTATTTGCTCTTCGGTTTCTACTCCTTCAGCGATTACTTGCATTCCTAATTTATGGCCAAGATCAATTACAATATTTGCAATAGTAAGAGTTTCATCTACTAAAGTAGTATTGATGCTAGAAATAAATGATTGATCTATTTTTAGTGTATCTATAGGGAATTGTTTAAGATAACTTAGCGATGAATATCCTGTGCCAAAATCATCAATAGATATTTTAATCCCCATATTCTTTAATCGATTAAGAATTTTAATTGTTTTTTCTATATCTTCCATTAATATAGTTTCTGTTAATTCAAGTTCAAGATATTTAGGATTAAGCTTTGTTTCATCTAATATATTTTTAATTAAATCAACTAAATTAGATCTTAGAAATTGTTTCGCTGATATATTAACAGCAGAGGTAAGAGTGAATCCCATATCGTGCCATTTTTTATTTTGTTTACATGTTTCACGAATTATCCATTCTCCAAGCGGGATAATTAAATTTGTTTCCTCTGCAATAGGTATAAATTTATATGGAGCTAGTACCCCCTTATCGGGAGTGTTCCATCTGATTAAAGATTCAAAACCTATTATTTTATTTGTTTTTAAATTTATTTGAGGTTGAAATAAAAGTAAAAATTCCTCTTTTTCAATAGCTTTAAAAAGATTGTTTTCATTAGAGACTCTTTCAGTGACTTTTTTATTCATCTCAGGTTTAAAAAACCTATATTGATTCTTACCTTTATCCTTTGCTCTATACATTGCAGCATCTGCATTTTTTACTAATGTTTCTACATCTTCTCCATCTTGCGGATAAATAGCTATTCCGATACTTGCAGTTATTCTTAATTCTTGGTTATCAACAACAATGTTATTTAAATCCTTATTAAGTATTCTTTTACATAATGTCCTTATATCATTAAAATCTCTTATTTTAGGTAATATAATGGTAAACTCATCTCCACCCCATCTTGAAATTGTATCTGTTTTACGTAGAGATTTTTTTAGTTTTTTTGAAACTATTTTTAAAAGCGTATCTCCAGCAGAATGACCCATGGAATCGTTAACATATTTAAAATTATCCAAATCTATAAATAAAATAGCAATTTGTGTTTTATTTCTTTTCCCATCATGCATAGAGTGCTCTAATCTATCATTAAATAAGATTTTATTTGTCAATCCTGTTGTTTGATCGTAAAATGCTTTTTTTTCAATCTCAGTACTATCAATTTTTCGTTTTATTGCCATAGCGATTTGATCAGATACAAACATTAATATTTTTTCTTCTTTTTCTGAAAATCTTATTTTTTTATTATAGCTTTGTATAACAAGTGCTCCAAAAGTTTCATTTAGATTATTCTTAAGGGGTACGCCAAGCCAATCAATAGATTTACTACCACTCATACTCATTTTTCCATTTTTAAGAAAAGAATCATTTTGTTCAGGATTAACTAATATGGATTCACCTGTTTTGCATACATATTCTGTTAAGCCGTTATCTATTTCTTTTGAAGCTGGCCTATCATCAAATTGATCTACGAAGTATGGAAAATGAATGAGGTTATTTTCCCAATCAGCTATGGCTATATAAAAATTTTCTGTATATATAACTTCGTTTAATATTTTATGTATAATAGAATAGAGTGCATCTAAGTCCTCAACATAATGGCTGGCTTCCGATATTTTATAAATACAATTGTTTAGTTTATTATTAGAGTCAATTGAATGATAATCCTTAATAATCGATAAATCATAAATATTGTTATCAATTTTAATAGTTGTTGATTTAAAATCAAGGTTATATTTATTTGTTTTTATATTATAGCTATGTTGTTGCTCTTTTGTAAAAATGCTAGATGATTTTTTAATTTTTTTTAATATTTCATCACTAAATAATTCCTTTAAGTTTTTTACGTTTTCTTTAGAATCAATATTAAATATAAATTTTGAGGATTGATTAATAAATATAACATCCAAATTTTTATCAAAAATAATAAATGCTTCTTCTAAATTATTGAATATGCGTATATATTCTTTTAAATCATTCATTAATATTAAGTTTTTCAGGTCCTATCATTCCACCAGATACAATGATTTTCAGACCTTCTTCAACTGATATATCAATATTCTTTGTATCTGATGCTTTTACAAATAATAAGTATCCAGAGGTAGGATTTGGTGTTGTAGGTACAAAAATATTATAATATAATTGATTATTATCCATGGTTTCTCCTGTAACCATAGCTATTGTCCATAAACCTTTTCTAGGATATTCTACTAAAACTACTTTTTGAAATGCCTTGCTATTTGCTCCTGATAATGCCCCTGTGATTTGTTTTATAGAGTTATAAACTCTACTTACTATAGGTATTTTAGATAAAATAGATTCAAAAAATTTATATAATTTTTTCCCAAGTACATTCGATACAATTAGACCCAATATATATAAAAAAACAATAGTTAGGATAAATCCTAATATATTTTGCAAGGCTCCTCCTATATAGCTTTCAGGAAGGATTAGTTTTATAATCCAAGCACCCTTACCTGAAATTAATATAAATAAAAATTGAATTATTAAGTAAGTCAATGCTATTGGTATACTAGATATAATACCTGTGATTAAATATTTTTGTAATTTTTGTATCATTTTTATTAGTTAATCTTTCATCTTTATTGAGTTAATTAGTTAAATCTATGAATAATAGATAAAATAACATAATATATTTTAATGCCTTTCAAATCTGGTATCTAAATCTGACAAGGTTAAATTTATAATAATTGGTCTACCATGTGGACAGTAATATGGATGCTCTGTAGAAAATAGTTGATCTACTAATTCTTTGCACTCGATTTGGGATAGTTTATCACCTGCCTTTATCGCAGCTTTGCATGCATAGGTTGATGCCATATATTCAATAAATGCTGAGCTGGTATTCTTAGTTTTTGTATATTGATTTAAAACTTCTCTAATAATTTCTTCTTCTTGTTCTAATGGTAAATTACTCGGTACCCCTTCTATGATAATTGTATTTTCTCCAAATTCTCTAAATTCAAAACCAATTTTTTCTAAATAGCTAATTATATCTAAGAGTAGTATATACTCTTCTGGGTCAAATTTGATGACTTTAGGAAATAATATTTTTTGAGAAGACAGCCCCTCTCCTTCTAAACTTTGTTTTGATGATTCATATAATATTCGTTCATGTGCTACATGTTGATCTATTATTATGATTCCAGATGTTATCTCTGTGATAATATATTTATTATGAATTTGCCATATATTGTTACTATCAATAATTACTTGATTATCTGTAATCTTATTAAGTCTGAATTCAGCATTTTTTATATTTTCATCATATTTATTACTTGAATTATTTGATAGGGATAATAGTGGTTCTTTATTAGTCTTTGTTGAATCAAATGGTAACACCTCAGTATCTACGTTATCATTAATATAAACATTGCTATAGCTTGGGATTGCCTCTAAGATATTTTTTAGTCCATCAGCAACTGATTTTCTAAAAATATGTTGAATTTGCATTTCATTTTGAAACTTAACTTCCTGCTTTTTTGGATGAACATTGATATCTATATATGAAGGAGGAAGAGTTAAAAATAATATAAAAAATGGATATTCAAATCTATCAATTAAGCTTTTATAGGCGTTGTTAATACTAGTATTAATTAATTGGTTTTTAATGTGTCTTCCATTAATGAATAAATACTGATAATTTCTTGTTGATTTAACTAGAGATAAATTTCCTATAAATCCATTAATTCGATAACTATCTTTTTTATAAGATATAGGAATTGTCGACTCTTTAACAGTCTTTCCATAAATTGATTCAATTCTATCTAATAGATTCTCAGATTCTAAATCATAAATTATTTTTTCATTATTAATTAATCTCATATTAATTTTGTAGTTAGATAGTGCGAAAGTTTTAAATAAAGCTAAAATTTTTCGGTACTCATAATTTTCAGATTTTAAAAATTTCTTTCTTGCAGGCACATTATTAAAAATATTTTTTACTTCTATGTATGTTCCCTTCTCTATATCAGATGGTTTGTAATATATTTCCTTTCCAAAAGATAATTTGACTGTGTTTCCTGTATCTTTGGAAACCTTAGATTTTATAATAATTTCTGATATTGAAGCAATACTTGGTAGGGCCTCTCCTC
>CAYOTG010000109.1:0-4246 GCA_964406825.1 uncultured bacterium | reverse complement strand
TGACCCTTGAAACTTTCTATGTTTTGATCTTTATGGATACAACTAAAAATCCCAGTATCTGTATAAATTTTTATATTTATATCTTTGTAATCAAGTAAACTGAATATATTGCCAATCATATGATCCTCTCGCTTACCTGACGCTCCAAGAACTGAAATAGTATTGATATTATTCTTGATTGAATAATTGATTGCTTTTCGAAGATCGTTATCTGATTGATTCTCTTCTAGAATAATTCGATTATTATATTTTGTTTTATTCTCATCTGAGAGTGAATCTAAGTCTCCTATGATAATATCAGGAATATATCCTTTTTTGACCAAAGTGTTAGCTGCTCCATCACAAGCGAGTATAGATGTTGCTTTATTTAATATTTGAAGTGGAATAGGGTGAGTAGGAAATTCTCCATTGGCAACAATAACTAAAGGATTTTTTAATTTATTCATATTAAACTGTAAATTTATGTATAATAATTATAGTTATATTTTAAACATATGAGTAATAGAATCAAAAGAACCAATGATGAATTAAAGGCAGATAGACCAACATTTGATGAAGTCTCAGGTATTCCACGTCTTCCAATATCGATACTTGTTGAAAATGTACGTTCTGTCCATAATGTAGGTTCAATTTTTAGATCTGCAGATGGTTTTGGAGCAGATAAAATTTATTTAACAGGATATACAGCATGTCCTCCTAGAGAAGATTTGTCTAAAACTGCACTAGGGGCTGAAAAGGCAGTTCCTTGGGAGCATTTTGAAAATCCTATGGATGCTGCTAAAAGTATATTAAATCAAGGAATTTCACTTGTTTTGCTTGAACAAACAGTAATATCAAAGTCTATACATGATATAGATTGGTCGTTTCCATTATGTTTTATTGTAGGGAATGAAGTAAAAGGGGTTTCTGAAGAGCTTTCAAAAATGGCAACAATACATGCAGAAATTCCTATGAGAGGTATTAAACAAAGTTTAAATGTATCTGTTGCAACAGGTGTGGCAGGATACGAATTTTCTAGAATATATTCTTCCATAAGAAAGTGATTCTATAAAAGATTCTAAGGATGTAATTTTTAGCATGATAAAAAGATATATTATATTAATTATTATTATAGGACTGGCTCTTTGTGAAAGAGGGGATTTATTATCTTTTGAATATGTTGATTCAAGAGATACTGAGGCTATTCAAGAACAATTAGATAATCAATTTGGTGCTAGTTTATCACCAGAGGCGCTGTATGATATTCACATGTATTCTATTACTTATGAAACAATTGATCAATTTGGAAATGTTACTGTTGCTTCAGGTTTAATATCATATCCTGATAATATAGATTTTGCATATCCGATAATTACTTTCCAGCATGGTACACAAATTAGAAGAGGTAGTGCCCCTTCAATGAATGGATTGAATGATTTAATCTTATGGTTAACAACATCTGGATATATTTTTATAGAATCTGATTATTTAGGTCTTGGTGTTTCAGAAATGCTTCACCCATATCATCTTAAGGATGTAACAGCATCATCCGTAATAGATATGGTAAGAGCATCAGAGCATTTTTGTGACCAATTATCAGGATTGCAGTATAATGACCAGCTCTTTTTAGCAGGTTATTCTGAAGGTGGTTACGCGACAATGGCTGCGGTTAAAGAGATAGAAGAAAATTTTTCTGATGAATTTAATATTACGGTATCTTTTCCTATGGCTGGAGCTTATGATTTATCAGGTGTGATGGTAGACCTTATGCTATCAGAAGAACCTTATCCAGACCCTTTTTATTTACCTTTTTTTGTTTTATCATATATGGATATGTATTCTTTGGGTACTGTTGAAGATTTTTTTAAACCAGAATATGCAGAGATATTTCCTGATTTATTTACGGGTGAATATTCGGGGGGCTATATAGATGGTTTTCTCCCAGATATACCTATACATATGATGCTTGACAGTGTAGTAGAAGAATTCTCAAATAATGAAAATTATCCTTTTAGAGTACATCTAGAAGAAAACGATTTATATGATTGGACCCCCCAGAGCACAATGTATTTATTCCATGCTATTGCCGATGAAAGTGTACCCCATGAGAATTCTATTGTTGCGTATGATAGCTTTATAGAAAATGGTGCTGAGGATGTGTATTTTGAATTATTGCCAGAATCTTTTGGAGGGCATCAAGATGCAGCAGTTTGGTGCTTAATGGTAGCGTTTAATATCAGTGAAGAATTAAAAATTATTAATGATAAGGGTGATTTAAATAATGATGGAATTATAGATATTCTTGATTTAGTACAAATAGTATCAGTTGTTATGGATAATCAAGATATATCATCTTATATTTTTTGGTCTTCTGATTTAAATTCAGATTTAATTATTAATGTTTTAGATGTTGTTGCAACTGTTAATATTATTTTAAATAGATAAAATGGAACATAATAAATATTTAGATAATCATGATGATTATATGAACCAAGCCTTAACCCTTGCACAAAAAGGTAGAGGGAAGGTGTCTCCAAACCCTTTAGTTGGATGTGTGATAGTAAAAGATGGTAAAGTTATTGGGGAGGGATATCATCAAGAGTTTGGAGAGGATCATGCAGAGGTTATGGCGCTTAAAAATTGCACAGAATCTCCAATTGATGCAAGTTTATATGTTAATTTAGAACCTTGTAGTATATATGGTAAAACTCCTCCATGTATAAAAGCTATTATTGAAAACAGTATCTCAGAGGTATATATAGGAGTAAAAGATTCAAACCCAGAGATTAATGGCTCAGGTATTATAGCATTAGAAAAAGCTGGTATCAAGGTTACAACAGATGTCTTATATGAAAAATGTTTAGAATTAAATAAATCATTTTTTAAATGGATTAATAATAAAATTCCCTATGTTATTGCAAAAGTTGCTCAGACTAAGGATGGTTTTATGGGTAAGGATTCTCATACTTCCATTTGGATTACTGGAGAAAAAACACGAGAGCATACTCATAATTTACGATCAGAGGTTGATGGTTTATTAATAGGGAAAAATACTGCTTTGATTGATAATCCTCAATTAACAGTTAGGGAAGTTATAGGGCATAACCCTAAAAGGATTATTTTGGATACCAATCGCTTACTACCCTTAGATTTGAAAATTTTTAATGATCATCAGGCTGAAACTATAATTTTATGCTCAAATAAGAAATTTGAAGATAACAAAACATCTTTTTGTCAATTTATAGCTGTTAATGAATATGAAGGTTTACTAGATCCTCTTGATATGTTGGTAAAACTAGGCCAAGAAGGTATCACATCTATTTTGATTGAAGGTGGACAAAAGGTTCATAAATCATTTATTGATGCAGGTTTAATAGATGAATTTTATATTTATACATCAAATAAAATTTTAGATGGTGCTAAGTTAGATAACCCATTTAAAGTAGATGAAAATTGGGATTTAACTGATGAAATATATCTTGATGAAGATATTTTAACTATTGCTAAGAAAAAGAAATTATGTTTACAGGAATCATAGAAGAGTTAAGTCAAATAAAAAGTATTGATGATAAAGATGATTTTTTAGAAATAGAAATTTGTTCTGATTTTTCAGATGAGATTAATATTGGTGATAGTATAGCTGTTAATGGTGTCTGTTTAACTGCAGTATCATCAAACTCAGAATCTTTTAGCGTTAATGTTGTAAAAGAAACAATTCTAAAAACAAATCTTAATGACATTAAAGAAAATATGTATGTAAATTTAGAGAGAGCTGTTAAAGTTTCATCACGACTTAATGGTCATATTGTACAGGGTCATATTGAAACTCTTGCACCTATTATTATTAAAAATAAAACTGATAAACAAACAGATTTAACAGTTGAAATTAATGATGAATATTTAAAGTATTGTATTTATAAGGGTTCTATTGCATTAGATGGTATATCTTTAACTGTAGCATCTATTAATGATAATAAGGTAACTGTTGCAATTATTCCTCATACATTAGAAAATACAACGTTAAAATATAAAAAAGTTGGTGATTATTTGAATTTAGAAACAGATGTTTTTGCTAAATATGTAGAAAATATTATTTCTCATAAAAACTAATTATTATGAAAGACTGTAATACAAAAATATTAAAAGCGATTGATGATTTCAAGAATGGTAAAATGGTTATTGTCGTTGATGATAAAGACAGAGAGAATGAAGGTGATTTTATAATTTCTGCAGAGCTTTGTACCCCTGAAGATATTAATTTTATGAT
>CAYOTG010000108.1:0-4251 GCA_964406825.1 uncultured bacterium | reverse complement strand
ATTGGATTATTCGCCGCAAAACAAAAATATGCTAGAAAAATGCCTGGAAGAATTATAGGTAGAACAGAAGATGTAGATAGTAAGGAAGGTTTTGTTATGACTCTTCAAACAAGAGAACAGCATATTAGAAGAGAACGCGCAACATCTAATATATGTACCAATCAAGGTCTAATTGCCTTAAGATGTACGATATACATGGCTTTAATGGGTAAAAAGGGCTTGCCTGCTATTGCAGAAACATGTTTTCAAAATACCCAGTATGCAGCACAAGAAATATCTAAATTGGATAAATTTAATTTAAGATTTGATAATACTTCATTTATTAAGGAATTTGTTATACAAACAGAATATTCTGTCCAAGAATTAATTAGTGATGCTTCAAATAATGGCTATAATATATCATCAATCACAGACGATGAAACAGATTCTCTTATTTTATTAGCTTTTACTGAAAAGTATAATAGGGAAGATATTGATGGTTTTGTGTCATATTTGAAACAGTATAAATCTTAGAATGTCTATCTTCAACTATCTTAATAAGAGAAAAACTGATAATGGTTTTTGTTTATTAGCCCTTATAGACCCCGATAAAAAAAACGACTCAAGGTTGGATATAATGCTCTCAAAGATAAATAATTCTTCTTTTGATGCTATTCTTATTGGTGGAAGTAAAATAGAGGATAATTTATTAGAAGAAAGAATAGCTTATATAAAATCTCATACCAAGTTACCTTTGATATCTTTTCCTGGATCATCAAATCAAATATCAAATCAAATCGATTGTATGTTATATTTAAACCTTATCAGTGGTAGGAATCCCAAGTATCTCATTGAAGAGCAAGTGAAGGGTTCTCAGAAAATCAAAAAATTAAATATTGAAACGATACCCACTGCATATATATTACTTAATGGAGGCAATACAACATCAGTCTCAGATGTGTCAAATACAAAACCTCTTTTAATGGAGAATAAAGATAATATCCTGTCCCATGCATTAGCTGGACAGTTTATGGGTAATCAATTGATTTATTTTGATTGTGGTAGTGGTTCAGATAATTCAATGACATTAGATTTATTGGAATACATTTCTAATAATATTGAGATTCCTATTGTTGTTGGAGGTGGAATTACATCATATAAGCAAGCGCATGATTTTTATAATAAGGGAGCATCGTTTGTTGTTATTGGAAATGCCCTTGAAAATAATGAATATACACCTTAGATTTTTTTAATTCCCTAAAATAATAGCAACTAAAGCAACAACATCAATAACATTAATTAAAGTATCAGCATTGATATCAGCCTCACATAAAAGTACAGGATCTGTTATTGTTCCAGGGTTTAAAATTTCTGCTACAAGCGCTACGATATCAATTACATCAACTTGGTTATCACCGCTAACATCACCATCACCTTCGCAAAATAGATTGTCTGCTTCATAATCTATTTCAGTATCAATAGTTTTTACAACTTCTTCACCATCATTATCAAGTAGCCAAACCCTATAATTAAAAGTTGCTGAAGATGTTCCTGCTGGAACATACGAAACATAGTTTCCATTTGTCATGTTATCCTCAAAATTCGAAATACCAATTACAGTTTCTAGATAACACCACTCATCATTGTCTCCAGTTCCTGGGTCATTACAACAATCATCAAAGCAAGTAGCGATAGCTTCTTCAGGTTGACATACACCATCATTATTACATTCACGGGTTGAGCTTCCCTGATGATTGGTTATTTTTCCATAAATATTAAATTCATCCCATTCTCTACCATCATCTGTAAGATATGTAGCTTGATTATCTAAGAGTAATCCCACAGTAAATGAATCAATAACATATGTACCATTATCAAATAACATAGGTCCATCAATAAGTTGTGCAGATTGAGGCATCATTTCATATTCTGATTGTTCAAAATATCCTGTAGAAAAACGGATTTGATTTTGAGGCAAATAGCCAGTAATCCTATCACCATCTTCAAAACAATAATCAAACCCACAAGGCAATGTCAAAATTTTTGTTTCGAATTCATCTCCAACAGCTTGCCTGATATCAATCATATCAAGAATTATAGGACCTGTTTCTGTATCTTCACATGTATTTGTATGTATTCCATTTAAATCAAAAATTTTAATAAATTCAAATCCTTGATCAGATAGATTAACAATAGCCTCTCGGTCAATAACAATTGTTTGGTCTTCCATCCAAGCCCAATCAAGTAGAAAAGAAGATTCTTCTTCACTAATATAGGTAGCATTCATCTCTCCCTCAGGATCACCAATGATAAAATAATCTGAACATTCAACTTGCGATGTTAATCCCTCTAGATTAGATGCAATAATTTTAAAATTTGCAAATATAGTTTCTGCATCAATCCATTCACCATTTAAATCATACTGTAAATCAACTACAGCATGACCTTCATCAAGAGGAACACCATCTCTAACTTCTATCAAACCACCTCCAACATAATATGAACAATTAAAACTGAGATAGATATCTGTTGTATCTGATCCTTCATATGACCATGATATATCAACAGCGCTATAATCAGATATATGATCTCCTGCTTGAGGAGAAAGGAGGGTTAATGTTAGGTCAAGCTCTTCTTGATGTTCGCAGTCGCCACCATCATTATCATAACAAGTTAAATCAAAATTATATTGTGAATCACTTCCATCTTGACACCATCCATCCCCAATAAAAAATGAATCTATACAAATTCCTGATTGATTACAGTCTTGAACTTCACCTACAGGACAACCATTATATAAACATGAGCCATCATCGAGTGTTGCTTCTGGATTATAATTATCTGCAGTTTCATCAGTACAGCCATATATATCTTCTTGCTCACAATCACCACCATCATTATCATAACAAGTTAAATCACAGCCATAGGCCTGATCTTCACAATCTGCATATCCATCACCAATATAAGATTCTGGACAACAATCAGCATCAGCACAATCTTGAACTTGCCCATCTGGGCATCCTGCATATTCGCATGTTCCATTATCAACTGTTGCTTCTGGATTGTAATTGTTGGCTTCTGGATCCATACAACCTGGAATATCATTACTAGAACAAGCTTCACATTCATCGCAATTAACATAACCATATTCTAAAATTTCATCACAAGTTAATCCTGCTTGTAGCATCTGTCCACATTCTGTTGCTAAGCATGCTTCATCGCTCCATCCATAATAACAAGTACCATCATCTATATTTGCAAACTCATTATAGTTTGTTGCATCTGGGTCTGTACATCCTGGTATATCAAACTCCCATCCACCGCCACAATCATCATACCATTCTAAATCTCCTGTTAAAGGATTGGTTTGCCAACATCCACCATCACTACCACCTCCGTTATCATCTCCAGGGCAGGCACATCCGCTACAATCCCAGCCATAGTTTGACTGTAAGGCTTGACAATTTAATCCATATTCTTCCCATGCGGTATCACAGTTTGCTGAACCATAATTAGTATAATCATTTTCACACTGAGAAAATCCAAAGGATGATATTAAAAATAAAGTCATTACAGATAAAATCTTAATGTTCATAAAATCTCCTATTTAAGTAATGTAATTTTCTTAGTAAATCTGTTATCTTTTGTTGTCATATTAACAAAATAAATACCACTTGCAAAATCTGAAGCATTCCATATGATAGAATGATAACCATAAGGCATAAAGCCTGCATACAGTGTTTCAGCTAACCTTCCTCTTATATCATAAACATTGATAGATAGATTTTCATAATCCTCTGTTAATGAAAAATTAATCGTTGTGCTTGGATTAAACGGATTAGGGTAGGGGGCTAACAATTCTGTTTGATAGGGTATGGCTGCATCCGTTAATAGTATTGGATTGTATGCATTCCCAAGAATGGTATCTTTTTCAAAATCTATGGTTTCTCTCATCGTATATTCTTTACCTGTTATATTGTTGGTATACACCAAGGTTAAATTTTTATCCGATTGATTGTTACTGTAAATCATTAAATTGAAAAGAATCTTATCATTTAAAGGACAGATATCTCCTTGAGCCACACCTCGTAGTTCATTGTTGTGAAAGACCCTAATTCTATCGTTTTCTGTAACATCCAGATGTGGCAGATCCAATTCAAGGGTTGCCGATGCATTAAACTCGTATTCTCTGTAGTTAAATTCAGGCACATAATTATTTCTTAGTACTAAATCTTCGCTTGCATTTGATTCAACCTCAGGATAAAAAAGACT
>CAYOTG010000107.1:0-4301 GCA_964406825.1 uncultured bacterium | reverse complement strand
CTCCATTACAATCTAATACTGCTGAACCATTGATATTATTATTACAATCATAAAACTGTATAATAGTTAAATCAACATTTTCATAGGCTGCTGTTACTCCATCTGAAACAGAAATTAAAAATTCTTCATATGAAATATTAGATGGAATATCATCCCATGTTATTAAACTACCAATAATTGACATTCCATCTGGATAACCATATATGCTATATATTAAATCATCAGCATCTTGATCTGTAGCTTCAATATTATATGAATAACCAAGAGTTGCATCGACTTCAGTTTGAGAAGTAGACAAAATAAGGGGAGCATCATTGATAGGTTGCACTGTAACATTAGACTCTAAATAATCAACTAATAATCCATCATTAACAGAAATTCCAAAAATTTCAGTACCATTCCAATCAGGTGATGATGTAAATTCAATTGATGTTGGATTTAGATTTAAATAGGCTGATATATTATCTCCTCCAGATATGCTATAAATTAAAACATCACTATCTACATCATATGCATATAAATCTACTAAAATGCTAGAATCTTCATCAAACACAATATCGCTTAAATCAGTAACTAAAACGGGAGGATCATTTACTGGGTTAACCATAACGGTCATAATTTGTGAATCCTGTAATAATCCATCAGAAACAGAGATGGTAAAAGTCTCTAACCCATACCAATTAACAACAGGAATTAATTCAATAGAAGAACCCTCTAAAGATGCAGTAATATTAATTCCATCAGAAATACTAAAAACTAAATTATCTCCATCTATATCTGTTGCTGATAAATCTATCATAGCTGTAAAATCTTCATCAAATTGTATATCTTCTACTTGAGATAAAACAGGTGCATTATTGACTGGATTAATAGAAATAGATATTAAACCATCATCCAATGAACTTTCCCCATCATCATCTATAATTGAAAAAGATATTTCATCGAATCCAGAATAATTTTGATTGGGTAGATAGCTAGCAGTCCATTCTGCTACAATATCAGATATGACAAGATTTGATGGTTCTCCTAAAGTTCCATGATCAGGGGAATTAGTTATTTCTATTGATGGATTTCCATTTAAAAAACCATCATAATCAAATGCAAAAAATGAAATTTGAATTTCATTGTCCTCTTCCATTACAATTGCATCACTTAAAGCAATAGGGATTTCTCTATTAAACACCTCACTAGCATTATCATAAATAGCAGTAGCAACTGAAGATTCAGATAATTCATCACTAACTTTATATAGGAGGACATCAAACTCTCCTGAGGATTCATATGTATAAATATATTCAACCCCTGAATAAATTAATTCATTGTTAAATACTGTACTTAAATTTTCTCCTAATGATGGAGGAATGGTTCTAATCAATAAAGGGTCTTGGTCTATATCATCAATGAATTCTGAAAAATCTATTGTCTCCATATCAGTAAAATTAAAATCTAATGCTGTTGGAGTATCATTTGCATTTATAACATTAATAAATACTTCAGCTTGAGATGCATTAGCCCCATCAGTAACTTGATAAATGAATCCATCTGCACCACTATAATTTAAATTAGGAGTATATAAATAACTTGCCGTAGCTCTTTGTTCTACCAAAGTACCAAATGTAGGCCCAGAAATAATACTAAAAACTAAATTATCATCATTTGAATCAGTATCATAAGCGCCCAAATTAATAGTAATAGATTCATCTTCAACCATATCAATAGTAAAATTAGATACAATAGGAGAATCATATGATTCATTGATAGTAATTATAATTTGTGCAGGAGGAGACTCCCATTCTCCATCTGTCACTTTATATAAAATATTATCTTCTCCATTATAATTATTATCTGGTATATACATTACATTTAAATTTTGTATTACAGTTAATGTTCCATGTATAGGATTAGATAGAATGACAAGTTCTAGTTCATCATCATTAGGATCATATGCATTAATAGAAAAACTTATAGAAGTATCTTCTTCTGTTATTATATTTTGGTTAAATACTATAGGGGCATTACAGGTAGAGTTATTCCCATTACAAGTTCCACACTCATCTACTATTGCAGTACCACCCCAAATTCCATTACAATCTTGGATACAATCATTCTCTGTATTAGAATCACATATACCACAATTATCGTATTGGGCATTACCTCCCCAATCTCCTAAACAATCCTGGATACAATCATTAGAAATATTTGAATCACATACTCCACACTCATCTATTGTTGCATCTCCATCACAAATACCATCACAATCAGGAATTTCTAATCCACAACAACCATCCATATTAAATCCTGGTCCACCACATATTCCACAGTCATCTGAAATATTTCCAAAACAATCACAAAATCCATCAGGAATATTTTCACATCCACACTCAAAAACAGCTCCAGATCCACCACAAATGTTGCAATCATCTAAAATATTTCCAAAGCAATCACAAAATCCTTCTATTATGCCTAAACCATCACATACTCCACACTCATCAACTACAGCTAAACCACCACATTCACCTAAACAATCTATATCATATTCGCAACTACCATCATCAATATCAGCCTGTATATTATAATTACAAGCTAATTCATCAGTACAACCTTCAATTGCAGTTGAGACTGCAAGAGAATCTATAAAAATAAGATCTAAATCATACCAGGGCTCATCTGATGAAGGGGTTGCGTCATAATAAATATTTTCAGAATAGTCATAAATTTTAAAGGTTGGAATTTCTCCAATTTCTATATAACCTGAAGAATATTCTCCTCCATCACTACCCATAACAGGAACATCGCAAACGCCACTATTACATTGAGATATATCCCAATTTCTAGCACCAACACATATATCTCCATGGAATGCACCTACCCAATCTTCAGATTCCAAGGCTATATTATCAATGGTTACTGTATTAAAATAATAGAATGCCTGTTTTGAAGATGAGTAAAATAAGAATTCATCGGGATAACATTCTGGTCCATTTGTAGGATATTGGGGATTTAAAATAAAATTTTCTGGACAATCTCTAGTGGCACCATCCGAAAACAATATAGACCCTACAATCAATATGCTAAAGATATATCTTGTTTTTTGCAACAGCATTTTACCTTCCTTATCCTATAAATTTAATTTATAAGATCTATTAAGCATTAAATAGTTGAGAACAAATATTATTTAATAAGCATTATTTTTTGAGTCTCAACATGATTTCCTGCTGTAATATGTATATAGTAAATACCACTAGCAAAATCTGCAGCATCCCAAATAATTGTATGTTCTCCACTTCCCTTTAATCCATTTGCTAAAATATCAACTTCTCTACCTCTAATATCATAGATTGATAATTTGATATTATTGTCATGTTCCATAACAAATGAAATATTTGTCATAGGATTAAACGGATTTGGATACGCTGGTAATAATTCAAACTCTGACGGCAATACAGGAGATCCTCCAAAATTAAATGTATTGTAAGCATCACCAATAATCATATCCTTCTCAAAGGTCAAGCCTTGTTCAAGAGAATAATACTTATTGGTTTCATTATCATATAATTCGAAACTAAGTTTTTCATTATTTATACCATCACCATAAACCATAAGAGTAAATACAAACTCTCCTGTTAATGGGAATACTTCTGGAGAAATTTTTCCTCTTAAATGTCCATTAGAATATGCATATAAAACATCCTCATCATCAATGACAATATTATCAATGTTAACAGAAGCACTTATGCTACCATTAAATTCATACTGTCTGTAATATGAATCATCATCATTAACACCATCAATAAATGAAGCTAAAGTTCCAGATGGATAAGTTAGCGTTCCTCCATTGGCTAATTGCAACATGTAACCTCTAGTAGGGCTCATATTAAATGCTGGATAAAAACCAAATCCATCATAGTACGTAGCAGCTGTTGTTTGACTCTTAATATAATCTTGAGCAACTACTGGAGAGTTCGCTGTAGCCTCAGTAACATCCATAGAAACTTGAGGAATATATCCTATCCAATTCCAATTTGATAAAACAGTTATTGGATTATCAGAAGGATCTGCAGGGGTACCCTCATAAACCATAGTCCCTCCTTCAACCAATCTTAATAAATACATATTTCTAACATCTATATTGAAAGCAGGATAAAAACCAAACCCATCATAGTATGTCGCAGCTGTTGTTTGACTTTTGATATAATCTGTAGCTTGAGCAGGTAATCCAGAAAAAGCTGAATTTATATCCATATCATCCTGCGTTGCATTTACTGAGAACCAATTCCAATTTGCTGCAAATTCTAATGTTA
>CAYOTG010000106.1:0-4344 GCA_964406825.1 uncultured bacterium | reverse complement strand
TCTACTATTTGGTAAAATTAAATCATTAATATGCCCATAATGAGACACCGTACCATCTATTTCTATAGGTAATAAAACCCAATAGTGTAATTCTTTA
The DNA here is from genome assembly GCA_964406825.1 of uncultured bacterium. GTDB lineage: Bacteria > Fidelibacterota > Marinisomatia > SCGC-AAA003-L08 > D37C17. Next base: position 4,247 of record CAYOTG010000106.1, on the reverse strand, counting down.
TCACTATGTGAAAAACGAATAAAATTAATCCCCATTGATTTATTCTTATGATACTCTAATATTTTAAATGGAATTTCATATTCAATTATCCAGCCATCATCAACAATAGATGTTTTAGCATTCCAATAGGCCGCATTCCAATCATCATCAACATACCCATCATTATACATGGTATAATCAGCCTGAACGCCTGAGCTATTAACAGCAAAACAATAACTTTGCTGATGTTTATGTTCACTATCTATCTCTACAACAAAATAATCAGAATTATTTTCAAAGCCTTCATACCAATCATCATAAATAGCATTTTTCTTTTTAATATTTTCTGGATTATCAAATAAATATACTGCTACATATAAGAACTGATTATCATAAAGTACTTTGATTTCTGTTTTTTTTGAAGGTATAGAACCATAGCTAGGTTCAGCTTGTACAAAATCTTTAATAGATTCAGCTGATTTCCAATCAACTTCGTCTATTAATCCATTAACAGATAAAACATCATTAGCAACTTTACTGGGATAATAGTGTTTGTGTTCCTTATAAGTATCAAAAGGTTCCGACAACAAAATAGAAACTAATAGTATAATTAAATAATTTTTAATTTAAACTCCCTTTAAATCATTGAATCATGGAAAGTTATTATATAATGGTAAATTTGCAAAAGTGTATTTTGTAACAAGAATTAAAGATTGAAATTTCATCAAGATATTGATTAAATTATAAATTAATTTAGTGTAAAATTTAAAAGAGGATGTTTATGAAAATCTGTGTGCTCATGAAACAGGTTGCTTCGGAGGATTCCCCTTTGAAAATCAACGATGACAAGCAAAGTATTGATAGTGTAAGTTTAAATTTGGTTACCAATGAACCGGATACATATGCATTAGAAGAAGCTCTTTTAATTAAAGAAAAAACATCAGGTGAAGTAACTATTTGTACACTTGGCCCTGATTCATCACAGCAAGTTATTAAAGATGGACTTGCTAAAGGAGCTGATAGAGCTATACACATATCAGGGATTGATACAACAACATTAGCTCCTCTTGATATGGCAAAAATAATTAATCATAAAATTAAAGATGAAAATTTTGATATTATTTTATCAGGATTACAATCAAACGACTTTGGATATGCTCAATTAGGTATTATTATAGCAGAGCATTTAAATTATTCTCATGCATCACTAGTAATGGGCACAGAAATTCTAAATAATCAATCTATAAAAGTAAAACGTGAATTAGAAAATGGTTGGTTCCAATGGTCAGAATTGGCTCTCCCTACATGTTTATCTATACAATCAGGGATTAATCAACCAAGGTATGCAACTTTAAAAGGAATAATGTCTGTTAAGAATAAACCTGTAGATAAATGTGATTTAAAGGATTTTAACCTAGAATTAAATCCAGGATATAAAATTGATGAAATTTATTTACCAAAAAAATCAAAAGAGACTAAAATCATTGAAGGTAGTAATGATGACATTGTAAATGAATTAACAGATATTTTAAAAAATAAAATTAGAGTAATTTAATATGAAAATTATTGTATTTATAGAATCATCAAATGATAAAATTCATTCAGTATCTTTAGAAGCTTTGGTGGCTGCTCAAAAATTAAAGCATGATAGTGATACTGAAGTTCATATTATAACTTTTGATAAAAAGTTAGTAAATCAGTTATCTGAATATAAAGCTAATAGTGTAATATGTGTTGAAAACTCAAATTTACATCAGTATAATCCATTATGTTACCTAGAAGCCCTAAAACAAATACATTCTAAACTAAATCCAGATATTGTCATATTTGGACATACATATGAAACTAGAGACTGGGTTCCAAGATTAAGTGCTAAATTGGATATACCCTTTATATCAGATTGTACTAGTTATAATGATTCTGGAGAATTACTATCTTTTAATCGACCTATTTATCAAGCTAAGCTTACTCAAAAATTATCATTAACATCCAATAAAGCTCTTATTTCATTTCAGGCTGGATCATATTCTACTGATGATTTAGAATTTGAAAATTCTAATATAGAAAATCTTGATATAGATTTATCATCCGTTCCTAATACTATTAAACCAGGTGAAAAATTTCAAGAATCTTCAGGTGGTGTTGATTTAACTGCTGCTGATTATATTGTATCTGTTGGTAGAGGTATCGGAAAAGAGGAAAATATTCCATTAGCACAAAATTTTGCAGATAAAATCAAGGCTCAAATAGGTTCATCAAGACCAGTCGTAGATGCAGGATGGCTAGATCATTCAAGACAAATAGGAAGTTCTGGCCAAACAGTTTCACCTAAATTATACTTCGCTCTTGGTATATCAGGAGCTATACAACATCTTGTTGGCTTGAAAGGATCAAAACAAATTATTGCCATCAATAAAGATCCTAATGCGCCTATATTTGAAATTGCAGATTATGCAGTTATTGGAGATTTATTAGAAATTCTTCCAAAATTAACTGATAATTTATAATTAACTTATCACTATGTTTTCTTTAATAGAAAAAATCTCTTTAAGCACTTTATTAATTTTATGCTTGGGTTCATTCTCTTGGGAAATTATAAAAAGACTTAGAATTGTTTTCAAGGGAGAAGGTGCCCTCCCCTTTGATAATATTCCAAAAAGAATAAAACGAGTCATCGAAGAATTTTTTCTTCAAAAAAAAGTATTACAGCAACGTTTTATACCGGGCTTAATGCATGCCTTTGTTTTTTGGGGATTTATGGCATTTGCATTAATAACGATTGATCATTTCCTTAGAGGATTTAATTCTCAATTGTTCACTGATAATCTTAGATACTATTATAGCTTAGGTTTTGGTGTCCCTTGGTCAATCTTAGTGCTTTTGGGAATTTTATACCTTGCTTATAGAAGATTTTATATAAAACCAAAATTTTTAGGCGAAAAGGTTTCATATACATCAGGCATTGTAGCAATATTTATTTCGATTTTAATGATAACATATATGTTGGATGCATATTGGATTATTAGCAACTCACATCCTTCAGTGGTTACATTTAAAATTAATTGGTGGATACATGCTACTCTTATTTTAGCTTTTTTATTTTTAATCCCCAGATCAAAACACCTTCATTTGGTTTTATCTCCTGTAAATATATTCTTCAAATCATTTGATACTCCTAACCATAGACCTATACCAATAGATATGGAAGGTGATGAAGAAGAATTAGAAAAATTATTATCTGGTATGGGCAAGTTATCAAAGAAGCAAACACTTGATATCTTCTCCTGCGTAGAGTGTGGACGATGTACAGAAGTATGCCCTGCAAATAGGGGTGGTGGAGTTCTTGATCCTAAACATAATTTTATTTTAGACCTAAAAGATCCTATTATGCAATCCAATGATGTTGATGTTATAGGTGATATTAATGTGGAAGCTGGATGGGAATGTACATCTTGCCAGGCCTGCACTGAAGCATGCCCTGTTGGCAATGAGGTTGAAAAGTCTGATGAGATTAGAAACCTACAAGTACTTGTAGAAGGGAATGTCCCTCAAGAGTATCAAAAGCTATTTATGAATTTACAAACAACTGGTAATACTGAAGGAGCTACAACCAGTGCATTATCTGAAAAATTACCTATTTATGATGGAAATCAAGAATTTGTTTTATGGCTCGGTTGTTTTTCTAAATATGCACTGGATCCAAAATATGGAGATTCTGTAATCAATTTAACTAAAATTCTTGATAAAGCAAATATAACCTACGGAATCTTAGCTAAAGAGAAGTGCACGGGAGAACCTGCTAATAAATTAGGCGATAAATTAACCTATAATATGCTTATGAAAGACAATTTAGAAACCTTGAAAGAGGTTAAGAAAATCATAACCATGTGTCCTCATTGTTCCATCAATCTAGGAACAGAATATGCTAAATATGAAAAAATTGAATATGAAGTATATCATCATACTCAAGTTATAGAAGATTTAATAAAACATAATAAAATTACTATCAATAAAAGCAATAATGATAAAGTGACATTTCATGATCCTTGTAATTTATCAAGAGGAATGGACGAAACTAAGGCCCCTAGAACAGCTATTAATGCAAGCTGTAGCAATTTTAATGAACTGGATGAAAATGGTAAAAATACACTTTGCTGTGGAGCTGGTGGTGGTCTATGGTGGAAAAAAGAAACCCAAGGGCGTGCCCATCTTGTTAGAGCAGAACAAGTTATTAAATCAGGCAATGATACCGTTGTAACAGGCTGCAG
>CAYOTG010000105.1:0-4347 GCA_964406825.1 uncultured bacterium | reverse complement strand
AATTGTTCATACTGAACTTTGTTTTTGCCAAATTGAGAAAAGAGTGAAGATAAAAATAAAGCATATATAATAATAATTTTTAAAAAAAGATTCATTTTATATTTACAAGTTTTATATATATTATTTTTTAAATTATTCCAATAATTATACTTAATTATAAAATAATTTAAGCATATGAAAGCACCTTTTTATATTATATCTGACAATCATTTCATGATGAAGGATACCATTGGTGAAAAAAAGAGACGAGAAAAACTATTCGCTATTTTTGATAAAATTAAATCAAATAAAGAAGGAACATTGATTATTGGAGGAGACTTTTTTGATTTTTGGTTTGAAACAGATTACGTTATTCCTAATGGATACAAAAATTTAATTGATGAATTAGCTACTTTTCAAAATCATGGTATAGACATACATTATATAGCAGGAAATCATGACTATTGGGATTTTGGATACTTATCTAGAACAACTAATATTATTTTTCATAAAACAGATTTAGAATTTGATTGCTATAATAAAAAAATTTTAATAACACATGGAGATGGGTTACTTAAAAATGATTACGGATATAGATTTATGAAAAAAATTATTCGAAGTTCTTTATTTATAAAATTATTTAAATTAATTCCTCCACGTATTAGCTTTAAGCTTGCCAATAAATTATCTAAATCTAGTTCTGAATATAATCATAATGATAAGTTTATTAATGTGATTATGAGGGATATATTAAATTATGCTAAAAAAAAATGGGCTGAGAAGATAGATATTGTTATGGTTGGGCATTATCACCAACAAAAGATTATAAATAATGGGGAATCATCCTTAATTTTTTTAGGTGATTGGCTTGAAAAATATACTGTAACAACTATAAATAAAAATGATATTTGGCAGGGCAATTGGAAAGATTTTATAGAATTAACTTGATAATAGTAAATTAATTGAATAATATTAATATACCTTCATGAATGGAAAATAATGAATAGAAAAATTATATTTGTAATCTGTTTAGTTTTTATTTCTGCAGTTTTCTCTAAAAAATCTGATTTCGTTGGTGCAGATGAAATCAAAAAAATGAAACCCCGCGATAAGAAAAAACTTTTGGGGAAAAGTTTAGTTATAAAACAAGAGCCCTACAATCCTGAGGAAATCTATCAATTAAAAACTTTGTATGAATTTGGGAATCAATCTGCACTCGATGTTCTCATCCAAATTTATCAAGATAAAAATCAATTATATGATATTAGAATTTTATGCCTTGATGTTTTATCAGAAATTGATAATCCTCTAGTAAAAGATGCTCTTCAATCAACTGTAGAAAATGTAGAATTCATAGAATTAGAATATTTAATAAAATCAATTGAAATTCTTCATAATTATGGTGATTTTCAATCGACCAATTCATTGGTTCAAGGATTAAAAAATTCAGAGAATAAAATTATGGATTTACGAGAAACTATAGTAAACGCTATAGGTGAAAATGGAACAAATGATGAAATATTGACATTAATTGACTTATATGAAATTAGCATGAGTAATCATTCTAGAATGAATGAATTATTAACATTAACTCTAGGAAATATGGACGATGATAGATCTATCCCTCTGCTAATGCAAATTGCAAGCGATAAGAATATAAATATAAGAATCAGAAATACTGCTGTTGAAGTATTATCAAGAAAAAATGCTCCAGAATTAGTAGACTATTTTATAGAAATGTTAGGAGATCCAGAAACGAATGAAGAAATGTTGATCTTTGTAAATAATGCTATGGGGAATATTCAAAATGATAGAATGACTATGGCTTTATTAGAGTCATTTCAAACAGGTAAAAATAGATACTATGCAAGCCTACATTCTATTATGTCTGCAATGGATGAATATAATAATCCTCAAATCAAACCAACATTTATAGAAATTGCAACAACAGAGGGATTTCCAAGATTACTAAGAGTTAAGGCTATTAATAGTTTGGCTAATTTTAATGATACTCAAGTATTAGATTACATTGTGCCAATTTTAGAAAATCCTGACAATTATGAATTTTATTTTGATGTACTTAATCTAGCAAATAAACTAAATGCTAATGAACAATATATGAATGCAATTCGTAATGCTGCATATAATGCAATGTTAAATTCTAGTAAAAATATAAGGAACAGTAACGCTGAATAATAATCTAAAATATTATATTATATTAGCTGGATTCATTCTTGTAAGTTGCGCTTCTAAAAAAGATATGAAGAATGAAAAGAAACAGAATAATAAAAAAAATAATAACTCATCTGTTTTAATCCAAGAGTCTTCACCCTTTTATCCTCTTAGCCAATCAATAGCTGATATACAAAATGAAATAATAAATTTAAAAAGTCAAATTATAGAGTATGAAACAAAGCTACATTATCCATCTGTAAATACTGAATTACTAAGGATGGTAGCTACACCTCATTTAAAACATGAAATAACTATGAGCAATGGAACCATTATAGATGGAACTATTATTTTTGAAGATGCTGATAAGATGATATTAAAAACACAAATAGGCCAATTAACCCTTGAAAAAGAGTTTATTTCTGATATACAAGAAAAGGCCCCCTTGCAACCCCTGGTTGAATTTACAAATAAGGACATTGAAGAACGCATGAATGAAAATCAATCTATATCTTATGTTGGAGAAGTTGTAAATAATGGTCTTCGAAGAGCTGATTTTGTAAGAGTGGTTTATAATTTTTGGGCTGATGATACCAGCCCCGTATATTCAGATTCTACATTTGTATCTGGACAAAGTATTGTTTATTTAAATGGAGTTATATCTGATACAGCCATTGAACCTGCTCAAAAAGGGGATTTTGAAATTACTGTACAAATTCCTGATTCACTAGTTTTTGAATATATTACAAAAGATATTCGTTGGAATACTTTTGAATAAAAATATTTAATATTCTATGCACACCTTAAAAAATCTTCTGGAATTAATGAATGAAAGAAATGCAAGTGATTTGCATTTATCTATTGGAACTCCTCCAAGAATTAGAATTAATGGGAAATTAAATCCCATTGATGAAAACAAATTAGATGCAGAGCAAATTAAAAAATTACTCAAAGAATATTTATCTGATGAACAGTTAAAAAAAGTAAGTGATGGAAATGAATTTGATTTTACCATTGGAATACCTGGGTTAAGTAGATATCGTGTTAATGCATTTAAACAGAGGGGTAGTATAGTTGCTACATTTAGACGCTTACCATTTGAAGTTCCAAATATTCAAAACTTAGGTTTTTCTGATACCATATTACAGTTAACTGAAAAACGTCAGGGGCTTATATTAATAACCGGTGGTACAGGGAGTGGTAAATCAACCACTCTTGCTACAATGGTACAGAAAATTTCGTCTGAATTGGAAGGACATATTATTACGATTGAAGATCCTATAGAATATTTATATCCTCATTCTAAGGCACTAATAAATCAAAGAGAAATTGGCATTGATAGTCCTTCTTTTTCTGATGCTTTAAAGAGTGCCCTAAGGCAAGATCCTGATTTAGTTGTTATTGGGGAATTACGAGATCCTGAATCAATGGCTACCGCATTAACGATTGCAGAAACAGGGCATCTAGTTTTAGCAACACTTCATACTAATAATGCAGCGGGTACTATTACAAGATTGGTTGATGTTTTCCCAGCAGAAAAGCAAGAAATTATTAGAATGAATTTATCTATGTCATTGGTAGCAATAATATCTCAACAATTAATACCTAATATAGAAAATGGACGTTCTTTAGCACTTGAAATCTTGGTTAATACTCCATCTATTAAGGCATTAATAAGGGAAAATAATATTCATCAAATTGATAATTATATATTAAGTGGAGCAAAAGATGGAATGATAAGAATGGATGATTCTATACTTGCGTTGTATAATGATAATCTCATTACTAAGGAAAATGCTCTTTACTATGCACATAAACCCTCAGAGCTTTCCAAAAAATTAACTGATTTTAATTAATTATTTTTTGAAATTCCTATAATATTTGGGACTTCCCAAAAATTATTGTTATTATTAATATCAATAAATAAAGATTCATAACTACCAATATATTTTAATTCTATATCATTATATTTTAAATATATTGAAGCCTCGGGACCTCCTTCGAGATGTTGTGCACATTCTAAATTAATTGGTAAATCAATAAGAATATTATTTAAATCATGCATAGAATAAGGGAAACGAGAAAAAATTAATAATATATTTCCTTCACTATCTTCTCCCAATGCTACCTCACTCCATTTTTTAACTTGCTGAGGCCAACGATTTTCTTTTGATCTTTTAATTAGTCTTAAATTTT
>CAYOTG010000104.1:0-4430 GCA_964406825.1 uncultured bacterium | reverse complement strand
AAAAACGTAAAAGTGGATTTATAATGCCATCATTTGGTCATAATAAAACTACAGGAACCTGGATTCAAGATTTAGGCTATTATTATGCTCCCAATGATTATTATGATATAATCACTTATTTAGATTTTTATGATAGATCAAAAGTTCAGATAGATTCTAAGATGAATTACAAAAAATTATATGGTCATGATTGGTATAATTATAATTTTTCAGGCTATATACATCTTAAGAATTATATTAATGAATTGAACCCTCCAAATGAAGATTTTACAGATTTAAATACAGATGCCACAAAAAAATATTCTACAATATTTGAACACACACAGGATTTTAGCAATAATCAATATCTTAGAATTAAATATGAATTTTATAATTTCGAAGATTTATCAGAGATTATAGAAAATGATATCGATGAAAGATTGGATCAACGAGAAACTTCCCAATTATATTATTCGCGTATGTGGGATTATTCTACACTAACAATTGGGAGCTCTGCATTTAGGGATTTACTGCTTCCAGATCCTACAGGTGCAGGCCAAATTAGAGATTATAAACAAGTAGAATATCCTGTTATTACATACAGATATAATAAACCCTTATTATTTGGAGCAGGGGATAAATGGTATAATGCTACAAAATTAACTTTTAATTCTACTATTTTTAACAAATCTGTTACACGGTCTAAGAAAGCAGATACAGGGAGGTGTTATACTTATGCGGGGGATTTAATAGATTCCGTTGAAGATGAAACACAATGTTACTCATATAATAATTATTGGGATTCTTTTGCAATTGATGGTGTTTGTGATTTTGTTACTGATGGTCCAGAGGGGATATGTACAGCAGGATTATTAGAGGGAGCATGTCTGAACGATAATGATTGTGATAGTGTCGAATATTTCTGCAATGCGGACCCTTCTGCAACTACTCCTGAAGAATGTGTACAGTATAATAATACCTGGGAGTTCAAATGGGAAGAAGGAGATATCATTACAGAAATCAAACCATCTGCTGACCATCGACTAACATTTAATTTACCTTTTTCAATTTTCAATTTTAATATAAATCCTAGTTTATCAATTTCAGAACAATGGGCATTAACAGATGTTTTTAGTCATAATTCATTAGATATTCTAGCAAGAAAAATTAAAGGGACCTTTGGTGCTAATATACAAACCAATATATATGGAATATTCGCTCTGCGTAATAAAAAGATTAAAGCAATCCGTCATATTATGACTCCTTCTGTTAATACTACATATGTTTCTAAATCAAAAATTATAAAAGGAGAGTTAACTGATTTTGATGAAACACATTTTCAGCTAGGTCAAAATTCAACAAATAATTCAATCCTTATTTCATATTTATCTTTGAATAATTTATTTAAAGGAAAAATTTTAAAAGAAGATGGAAATTTCTTTAAAAGAGATATAATGTCATATAATGTATCTACAAATTATAATTGGGATACTAAACTTTTTAATCCTTTGATATCTACCATCAGTTTAAAAAATATTTCAGGAGGAGAATATTTGCGTATTAATGTAGAGCAAAGTTTATATGAGGAAGATTTAAATGGAGGGAATAGTACGAAATTATTAAATGGATTTCCAAGATTAACTGCGATTAGTACAAGCGTATCTAGAACATTTGGCTATGAATTAAGTGGTCAAAATTTTACCGATTCACTAAATACCACAAATACAGATTTTCAAGAATCTTCAAACTCAGATTTATGGGATGCTACATTTGGATTTACCTTAACAGCAAAATATGATTTAAATAATAAATGGGATTTAGAATATTCTACATTATCAATTAATTCCAATGTAAATTTATCAAAAAAATGGATGATGAATAATAAAATTTATATTAATTTAGTAGATATGGTAATTAATTCGCATGAAGTTGAATTTACAAGATCTTTGCATTGTTGGGATTTTTCATTTATTATGAGAACCATAGGTTATAATAAAGGATTTGGTTTGAAAATAAGTATTAGTGACCCTAATTTACAAAGTATAAAGGTCACTCAATCTACAATGATGCGTGGTAATAATTGGTAATGAAATTATCAGAAAAATTAAATAATAAAACTATAATTTATCCATTACAGGCAACATCAAAACAGGATGCCTTACATGAACTCTTAGATTATTTTCAGAGTTTAGAATATTTAACAGCTACTACAAAACTTTTCTCCTATTTAAATTCTAAAGATAAAACATTTAATTCAGCTTCAGGAAGAGGAGTTGCCTATCATTACCATACTTCTATAGAAGTTAAGGAAACCTTAGCTGTTTTAGGAATTTCAAAACAGGGGATTAATTATAATGCTACAGATGGCTTGATGTGTCATTTTATTTTACTTATTTTAGAGCCTACAAACCATCCCAATAGTCATAGAAAATTAATTAATTTATTTCAAAATTTAATTAATCATTCAAATATTAAGTCTAAACTTTTAGAATTAGATTCATCTAATGAAGTAGAAAAAATTATTGAGAATTGGGAAAATGATGATAACGTATTTGACATTTTATGAAAGAAATTATTAGAAATATTAAAGGAACAAAGGACACATTACCCGATGAGTCTGCTATTTGGATTTATTTAGAAAATTATATTCATAAATTTTTTACAAAATTTGGATATAAAGAAATCAGGACACCTTCATTTGAAAACACAGAATTATTTCTAAGATCAATTGGCAATGATACAGATATTGTTTCAAAAGAGATGTATAGTTGGACTGATCAGGGAGATAATAATCTTACATTAAGACCAGAATTAACAGCTTCTGTGGTAAGAAGTTATATCCAACATCAATTAGGTAAACAGAAAAAATCTCACAAACTATACTATGTTGGTTCATCATATAGAAGGGAGCGTCCACAAAAAGGACGGTTTAGGCAATTCAGACAATTTGGTTTAGAAGCATTCGGGTCAGAATTTCCAGAACAAGATGCTGAAATAATTTCTATGGCATATTTATTATATGATTCACTTAATATAAATAATTTAAAACTTAAAATTAATAGTATTGGTTCTAAAGAAAGTCGTCAAATATATATTGAAAAATTAAAGGAATATTTTTCAAAATTTGAAAATGAATTAACTAAAATTAGTAAAAAACGTTTAATATCAAATCCACTTAGAATTCTTGATACTAAAATAGACTTTGAAATTGAATTAGTTAAAAATGCTCCTAAAATTATTGATTATATTAGCAAGGAAGATAAAAAACATTTTGAAGATGTATTACGCACATTGGAAGTTCTTAACATTCCATATATTATTGATAATTATCTTGTAAGGGGTTTAGATTATTACTCCCGTACTGTTTTTGAGATTCAAGCAGATTCATTAGGGTCACAGAATGCTCTTTGTGGTGGAGGAAGATATGACTATTTGGTGGAAGAATTAGGAGGGTCTGATACCCCAGCTATTGGATTTGCAGCAGGATTAGAACGATTAATGATAGCAGCAAATATTAATGATAATAATATCATAAAAAATCCAGATGTATATATTATTTCAGTTAATGATAAGGCCATAGAGGTTGTTTTAAATCTTGCAAATGAATTAAGAATTAAAAAAAATATTATAGTAATTAATGATACTTTAAAGCGGAGCCTCAAGGCTCAAATGAAAGATGCTAATAGGTTAAAAGCTAAATATAGCATAATTATTGGCGAAGAAGAGCTTACAGAAAAAGTAGTTTCTATTAAAAATATGGAAACAGGGAATCAAGAAGAATTATCTATTGATAAAATTATAGATTATTTTTAATTGCATGCCGAATAAAAATTTAAAATTTTCCATCCTAATTCATTATAGTGAAATTGGCCTAAAAAAAAATAATAGAAGTTATTTTGAACGATTATTCATTAAAAATATTTCTAATCATATATTTGGTTTAGATCATAAAAAAATCCGGCTATTGTCAGCCAGAGTTTTTATAGAAAATATTAACCCCGATGATTGGGATTCTTTCAAAAATAGATTAAAAAATGTAATGGGTCTTAGTAGTGCAATTTTGATGATTGAATCAATAAGTGAATATTTTGCAATTCAAGATACCATTGACCAATTAATAGAGAATAAAAAGTTTGATACCTTTAGAGTTACAACAAGAAGACATTCAAAGAAATTTAATAAGACTTCTATTGAAACTAATGTTGATTTAGGTTCGCATATCCAAAAAAAAACAAATAAGAAAGTGAAACTATCAGGAGCAGATTTAAATATTATTATTGAAATTTTAAAGGATAAAAGTTACACCGGGTTTGATAAAATTATTGGATTTTCAGGATTACCTGCAGGCTCACAAGAAAAAGCGATAAGCCTTATATCATCAGGTATAGATTCACCAGTTGCGTCATTTGAAATGATTAAAAGAGGAGTGAATGTCAGTTTTTTACATTTTC
>CAYOTG010000103.1:0-4442 GCA_964406825.1 uncultured bacterium | reverse complement strand
TAATTTATTTAAATAAAAAAAATCATTTATGATTACAATAAAGAAATATAATAAAAATTTTGCGGAACAATGGGATAAATTTGTTAACATATCTAATAATGGAACAATTTTTCAAACAAGAAAGTTCCTTAATTATCATATTCATAGACAATTCAACGACCATTCATTAATAGTGTATAAAAACAAAAATCTTGTGGCTGTCATTCCTGGTGCGTGTGTAGTAAAAAATAAAAAAAAGATATATTATAGTCATCCAGGGACAAGTTATGCCGGGTTTGTTATAAAACTGGATTTAAACTTTGTGTTGATTAATGAAATTATCAAATCATTAGATTCTTATCTTATAAAAAAGAAATTTCATCAAATATTTTTAATAAATAGTCCTAATATTTATTGGCGCCATGAAAATCAGTCTTTAGATTATCTTCTACAATGGAACAAATATCAAATAAAGGAAATATATATATCACATGTTAGCAGAATTGCACATTGCAAAACAGTAGCAACCCTATTGTCTAAAAGAAAAAGGCGTTATATTGTGAATGATAGTCAATTAAATAATTTCACGTTTAGAAAAATAAACAATCATAATGAACTGATAGATCTCTATGTGCTATTAGAAAAAACTAAGAAAAAATTTAATGCAAAACCTACGCATTCTATAAAGGAACTGTCTCAACTTTATAGTTTATTTCCTGATGATATTGTGATATATATATCAAGATTTGAAGGAAATATAGTGGGTGGATTTGTTATATTTCATACAACAAAAAAAACAAGTCTAATTTTTTATAATATTATTGATGATACAATGACTGAATCTCAACTATCAGCCTTACAATTATATAACTGTATGAAAATTTGTAAAAAACGTGGCTCTGATGTAGTTGATTTTGGAGTATCTCATACCCCTGAACAAGATAATCCATTAGATCCTAAATTTAGTCTCATTCAATTTAAAGAACAGTTTGGGGCCAAAGGAATAATGCGCATTGCATACCAAAAGGAACTCCATTAATATGTTATCTCAGTTTTGGAAAACAACATTTGTATACGGATTGGGTTTTATAGGTCTTCGTATGGTTTCGTTTTTATTATTACCCCTATATACACACTTGCTGTCTCCCTCTGATGCTGGTATTATTTTTATTATTTATACGGTATTGGCTTTTTTAAATACTATATATTCAAGGGGTATGGATGCTGCGTTATTTAAATTTTATAACAAAGAAAATAGCAGGGCAGTTACTAGCACCTCTATTATATATTCTGCTAAATACGGTGGCCTTTTAAGTCTTTTTCTATTTGCCGTGCTTGTCGCTTGTTTTAATAGGGGGCTAATTCAACATACTGTTATTTCTTACACTATAACCTCAGGTCTCTTGTTTGTTTTATTTGGAGATATGTTAGCATCGAGGAGTATGAGTATTTTAAGATTAGAAGAAAAACCATTTTATTATTTATTTGTATCCTTGGTTAATGTTTGTGCAAATGTATTTTTAAATATTTACTTAATCCAAACATTAAACATGGGATTAGCCGGAGCAATTTGGGCTATTATCATAGCCTCCCTAATCCAAATAATCATACTTTCGCCTATTTTGATCAGCAAAGTTAGGATGCGCGATGTTAGCCCAGGTCTTCTACAAAAAATGAAAAATTTTAGTTTGCCTTTTTTGCCTGCTGCTATTTTTTTAATATTAATTGAGTTATCAGATCGTTGGATGATTGGATTGATGAGTCCAAATGGAACAGCAGATGTTGGTATTTATACTGCTGGGTATAAGTTTGGGAGTTTGGTTATGTTGTGCGTAAGAGCGTTTAATTTAAATTGGCAGCCGTATTATTTAAAAAAAGATGTGTCGACTACCTTCTATAAAATAGGTTCTATATTTTTATCATTATTAATTGTTCTATCAACTCTTCTTTCTGTTTTATGGCCTATTTTATTTTGGTTCCTGATTGGTGAGGATTTTTGGGGAGGGGGGGCTATTATACCAATCATTGCTATAAGCTATATTTTTTATGGGTTGTTTGTTTTACAAATGCCATCACTATATTTAAAAAACAAGGAACGATGGGCACCTAAATTTTGGGGTGTGGGTTTTATAATCAATGTTTGTTGTAATTGTGTTTTAATTCCATTATATGGATACTATGGTGCTGCGTTTGCGACATTATTTGCTTATGCCGGCATGGCATTTTTTATACTTTATAAAAACTATCATTGGATGCCTATGAAATATAATTTGCCTTATATTGGCTATATTTTGGTTGTTAGTCTTGTTTGCTTATGGTTTAGTGGTGTTGGAGCTGAAGCGAATGTGTCTATTTTGTTTTTCTTCTTAAAGGAAAATGTTGATGTTGTAGGCGGAATAAGCATTTTAGGGGCGCATATCTTTCTTTCCATTATATATTTGTTAATAACCATACCTATAATGTGGTTAATGTATAAAAAAATATGATATCAATCATTATCCCAGCCTACAATAATGATACAATAGAGGGTGCTATTGACAGTATATTAAAACAAAAAAATTCTAATCTAGAAATTATTATTGTTGATGATAGCGTAGACAATAAAATAAAAAACACCATTGATAACATCGATCATCCAGATATTAAATATTATAAAAATACAAAGGGTTTAGGAACGACTTTGTCTCGGATAGAGGGTATAAAAATAGCGCTAGGAGATTATATAGGTTTTTTAGATGACGATGATTTAATGATAAATAATAATTTAGAAAAAAAACTCGAAAAGATAAATGAAGGTGAAATAGATTTTGTGTTTTGTGATTATATAATTAATAACACTGTTGAAAACAGTATAATTAAAAAAAATCTTTATCAATATGAAAAAGATTTTAAAAAACACATTTTATATGGGCCTGGACCTTTTTTACAGTGTTGTCTATTTAGGCGTGCTTTGATTTTACAGTATATTAATGGCTTTGATTTTAGGTCTGAACCCTCTGAAGATTGGAACTTTTTTATAGAATTATCTAAATATAGTCCTTGTGTTAAACATGTGCGGGTGTTTGGTTTCCAGTGGAATTTTTCTAAACACAGTCAATCATTTCGCTATGAAAAAGAAGCAATTGCATTGGAATATATTATTAACAACCATTATGATTATATGAAAAATTATTCTGCCAAATTTTTAGCATTACAATATAGGAAATTGGGTTCGATGTTATACTATCTTAAACAACCTCGTAGGGCTAGGATTTTTTTTAATAGCGCATATACCACACACCCCTGGTCAATTAAAAATATAATTGTACGATTAGTGCAGTTTTTTCCCAACTCACTCTATCGTTATTTAATGGGAAAATATGTAAAAAAAATAATTTAATATGAACAATAATAAACATATTGCATTGGTTTATTTGGGCGATTTTTTCTTTGATGCTCGATTAATTAATATGACGCTTTCTTTATTAAAAGAAAATTGTCAAATCAGCATTATTAGTACACACGAACAGGTTTTACAAACCAAAATATTTAAAGGGGTGCAATTCCACCAGATTCGGTTAATCAAAACGGGGGCTCTTAGATATTTAGAGTTTCATAAAAAAACTAAAAAAATATTAGAAAGAAATACATATGATGTTATTATTTCCTCTGATTTATATTCATTGTCAGCTGTTGTGGCTTGCAGAAAACTGACCAAACAGATTATATACGATTGCAGAGAAATTTATTTTGAATTAGTTGCGCATACAAAAAAACCAATACATCGATATTGGAACTACTTGTTTGAAAAATACCATTTAAGATATGTTAATCAAATAATGGTAACAGCTGATACAGATTTAAAATATTTACAAAATATTTATCGAAAACACATCCTCTTGCAATGGCATATAATATATAATTATCCTGCTAAAACACTTATCAAAAAATCTCCAGACCTGTTGCCCCCATCTATTCCGAAAAATAATATTAAAATAATTTATCAGGGAGTACTTCAGAAAGGAAGGGGTATTGCGGGATTAATTGATTTGGCTGCTTATAACACTTCTATTAGCGCGGTGATTGTTGGTGAAGGTGAACATCTTAATTATTTTTTAAATTATAATCAAAAAAATAATACAAATAAAAATGTTCACTTTATAGGAAAAACACCATATTTAGAACTATTAAATATTACTATCCAATGTGATATTGGCTGGGCCTTGATTACAAAAAAAGGGTTAAGTAATCAGTTTGCATTGCCTAATAAACTTTTTGAATATTTGGTATCTGGCATTCCTTCTATTGCTTCTGATCTGCCAAATATCAGTAATATTTTCAACAAATATAGGGTAGGAGAGATTGTTCAATCTAACGCTATTAAAGAGTGTAATAAGATGGTTATAAAAATATATAATAACAGAGAAAAATATCAAAAAGATATTGCTATGGCAACTGAAATTTTTACCTGGGATATACAACAC
>CAYOTG010000102.1:0-4514 GCA_964406825.1 uncultured bacterium | reverse complement strand
ATAAAATTACTTAATACTAAGCTAAAATTAAACAGGAATAATAAATAAACTCTATAGAGAAGTGGATTTATGTTTTAAATAAAAATTAAACGTTAAAATAAAAGATCCAACAAAATAAATTATTATACCTACAACAAATATTCCGCTAATATTAAACCAAATATAACCTTGGATATAGAGTAAAGTAAATCCTAATAGCATTTTTAAAAACTCTGCTATGATTGAATATTTGCTATGATCAAGCATTGATGTAAATGAAAAAACATGTATAAAAAGAAAACCACCATATAAATAATCCAGTAATGATGGACTGTCTATATTCATTACTGTAAATAAGTGAAACATCATTGCCCCTGCAATAATATGCTGTATCCAAGACCAAGCTACAAGCATAGAAGAATTCTTAGTTTTATATTTAGTCTGTTTATAGGGATTATCTATCTGCTTTAATGGTATTTTTTCTTTAACATCTTCTGGTCTCCAGCCAGTTGGCATAAACCATATTTTAAGTTTATCTATAAACTTTTCAGCATGCCATGCATCTTTAATTAATTGCCAAATATGTTTAAAATTAATAATAATAGGGTTCCAAGTTGCAGCAGGCCGAAGAGTGCCATAGACAGGTTCTACATCTTCAAGTTCAGGTTGAAATGTATTAAACATTTTATCCCAAATAATTAATATCTGACCATAGTTTTTATCAAGATATTCAGAATTTATAGCATGGTGGACTCTATGATGTGAAGGTGTTACAATAATATATTCTAAAATTCCCATTTTACCGATTAATCTAGTATGATACCAGAACTGCATAAATAAATGAATTGGACCTAATATCATAAATATTTTTACAGGTATTCCAAAAAGTGCTGCTGGAATCATCAGAATTGCAGAAAATTTAAATGTCTCAGATATTGATTGTCTAAGTGCACATGATAAATTAAACTCTTCACTACTATGATGAATAATATGTCTATTCCAAAACATATTGACTCTATGATTAAGACGATGCATCCAATACCCAGTAAAATCTTGAACTATAAATGCAACAAATACAGCTAACCATAACGGTTCAAGTTTATAAATTGTTATGTTTTCGACAAGCCATGCATAACTGATAAGAACTATACCAACCTTAAATGCATCTTTAGTGGTATTGGTAATCCCAGAGCTCAAACTTGAAATCATATCTTCATGTTCATTAACATTAATTCCTTTTATTCTAGAAACAATGATTTCTATAACAATTAGGATTACAAATGAAGGAATGGCAATAAATAATGACTGTACATAAAAATTCATATTTGAATTTAAGAAAATTTCAAATGTAATTATAATAATTATTAGACAGGATCATAATAATCAGATTTTGAAAAAGGGTGACATTTTATTAAACGTCTTATTGATAAATAAGAACCTTTTATAGCTCCATACTTAGTCATCGCTTCAACAGTATATACTGAACATGTTGGATTAAATCTGCAATTTTTCCCTAAAAAAGGAGACAAACAAATTTGATAAATTTTAATGAGTAAAATAAAAAAAGAGGCAATTATTTTATTCATTTTATTGCCTTATGAAGAGATACTTCTTGTATTAATTTCAGTAGTTGTTTGTTTTATAAAATCATTAAGTGTCAATGATCCTAAATCACCTTTAAATTTCCTTCTAACAGATATAGTATTATCATTAACCTCATTCTCCCCTATGATAACCATAATAGGGATCTTATTAAGTTCAGCATCTCTGATTTTTGCACCCATTTTTTCACTACGTGAATCTATATTTACTCTAATACCATTATCCTTAAGTTTATCATATACAGAGGTTGCATAATCATTAAACTTATCTGATATGGGAATTATAACCATTTGTACTGGTGTTAACCATAGTGGAAAATTACCTGCAAAATGTTCAATTAAAAATCCGATAAATCTCTCATGTGTACCAAGTGGCGCACGATGGATACATAAAGGTGTCTGTGATTGATTGTTTTTATCAATATAGGTTAAGTCAAATTTTTCTGGAATAGCAAAATCAACTTGATTTGTAGCAAGCGTAAATTCTCTACCAATAGCACTCCAAACCTGTACATCTATTTTGGGTCCATAAAATGCAGCTTCACCTGGAATCTCGACAAAATTCAGGCCTCCATCTTCTAGGGCTTCACGTACAAGATTTTCTGTTTTAATCCAAAGTTCAGGCTCATTAACATATTTTTCACCTAATTTATCTTTATCATGGAGACTTAATCGCATTTCATATTTTTCTATTCCAAATATTTCAAAATATTTTAAGTACATATTACATACAGCTAAAAATTCTTCTTTGAATTGTTCTTCGCTACAATAAATATGAGCATCATTCATCTGCATACTACGAACACGCATTAAACCAAATAATTGACCTGACTTTTCATATCGATAACAAGTACCATATTCACATAATCTAATAGGAAGCTCTTTATAGGTTCTTGGAAGACTTGCATAAATTTTATGATGATGAGGACAATTCATAGGTTTTAGATAGTACTCATTACCGTCAACATCCATAGCAGGAAACATACTATCCTTGTAGTGCGATAGATGACCAGATTTTTCATA
Organism: uncultured bacterium; assembly: GCA_964406825.1. Classification (GTDB taxonomy): domain Bacteria; phylum Fidelibacterota; class Marinisomatia; order SCGC-AAA003-L08; family D37C17. The sequence goes on along the minus strand of CAYOTG010000102.1, from coordinate 1,911 downwards.
CAGAGAACCTTTTGTGATATGGGGTGTTTTAACACGATCATATCCAGCTTTTTCTTCCGTTTCTTTTGCAAGATTTTCAATTTCTTCTATAAGTACTGAACCATTTGGAAGCCATAGAGGAAGACCTGGACCTACTTCTTCATCAAAAGTAAATAACTTCATCTTTTTTCCAATTTTTCTATGATCTCTCTTCTCAGCTTCTTTAAGCATATTCAAATAAGTACGAAGCTCTTTATCATTTCTCCATGCAGTTCCATAAATTCTTGTAAGCATCTCATTGTTTTCATTACCACGCCAGTATGCACCTGCAACTTTCATTAATTTAAAAGATGTACCAACATGTTTGGTAGATGGTAAGTGTGGTCCTTTACAAAGATCCATCCAATCACCTTGTTTATAAATTGTAATTTCCTCGGATTCTGGAAGATCTTTTATAATCTCCGCCTTATATATCTCTCCAATATCAGAAAAATATTTAATCGCATCATCTCTATTCCATACTTCTCTAACAAAAGCTGTATTTGCATTAATAATTTCATGCATTTTTTTCTCAATAACTTCTAAATCATCAATGGTAAATGGTTTTTCTCTTGAAAAATCATAATAAAAGCCATTCTCAATTGCAGGACCAATAGTAACCTGTGTCCCAGGAAATAATTCTTGCACAGCCTCAGCCATAACATGTGCACAATCATGACGAATAAGCTCAAGGGCTTCATCTGCACTGCGTTTAAGAATACTTATTGTACTATCTTCATTTATAGGACAATGTAAATCTTTTATAATATTATTCAGCGTAACTGCTATAGCTTGTTCAGCAAGAGCAGGAGATATGCTATCAGCTACTTGATGACCTGTAGTGGCTTTAGTAAACTCTTTTGTATTTCCATCAGGAAAAGTTATGGTAATCTTATTACTCATGATTTTTGAATTATGTTATATTTTTTAAATTCATTAGGATTAGCATTAATGAACTTAAAGATTTTTTTAATTCTAATTCAAAGAATTGGATTCTTTTTTTATAAAAGCTACTTTTACCAACATCTTTTAGTTGATTATACTTCTCTTCTATCATTTGCCAAGATTCAATATTTTTAAATGCTTTGTTTGTAATTTTTTTTATTTTTTTATTTAGCAATTTATCAATATTAACTCTTTCAGAAAGAGTGGATATTCTTTTATTTATGGTTTCAATTCGTGCCCTAAATATTTCAGAATTAGAGACTCTTCTTAAATTATATGTAATTTTAAAATAAGAAAGAAATTTAATCAGCCATTTACTTGGATCAAAATTATACCATCTTATACCATTCCTATAATCCCATTGAAATTTATGGTGATAATTATGGTATCCCTCACCAAAAGTAAAGAAAGCCATATACCAAGAATCTCGTGCTGTTGTATTTATATCATATTTTCTATCACCTATATAATGGCAAAATGAATTTATGAAAAAAGTGAAGTGATGAACAGCAACAACCCTTACAATGCCTCCCCATAATAAACCTCCAAGAGGTCTTCCAAATGTTAATCCTATCAAAAATGGAACTACAAAGCATAATACCATAGCTAAAGGCCAATAATATTTTGTTTGAAAATTAACGGCACTTTTTTTTGTGAGATCTGAAATACCTTCTGTTTTATCATCACCTTTTTTAAAAATCCATCCAATATGTGCGTGAAAAAATCCTTCTGTTATGCTATAAGGATCATCAAGCGTATCTAATTTTTTATGATGTCTCCTATGATCAGAACACCAATTAATGATTTTATTTTGAAGCCCCATAGTTCCACAAAACATAAGTATCCATTCAACGATGAAATAAGTACGAAATGTTTTATGAGAAAAATATCTATGATAACCAACAGTTATGCCCATGCCAGCACACATCCAACCTACAATAAAGATTA
>CAYOTG010000101.1:0-4518 GCA_964406825.1 uncultured bacterium | reverse complement strand
ACAACTGTTTTTATTATGGTTTTAGTTCTTAATGATTTTGGATTAATTACTTATTTTAAATTAAAAAATAAACATAAAACATTAGACGAGGAATTGCAACGACTTTTAGTACAACAAAATGACCTAAGATTAGAAATCAATAAATTACAAACAGACCAAGATTATATTGAAAAAATTGCTCGTGAAAAATTTATGATGGTCAAACCAGGAGAACGAGTTTATCGAGTCAAAGAAGAAAAAGAAATTATTGAAAATTAAATTAGTATATTATTTTTTTTTGTTTTTTCTTATAAGCTTATCTTGTCTGCTCTCTGCCCCAAAAGGCATATTAGAATTAAAGCTTTCAACATATAATAATATAGAGTATATAGCCTTAGATGAATTTATTATAAAACATGAATTGCGTAGTAATTATTATGAAGTCAAAGATAAAATAGAAATAATTTATAAAAACAATAGAATTTATTTATCTCCATCTATATCCTATTGTAAAATTAATGACCAGATATATAACTTAATATATCCCGTTATATATAAAAAAAAGAGTTATTATGTTCCTGTAAAAAGTTTTTATAGGGCTCTCGAATTATCTGGATTACCCTTGCGAATAATGAATCAGAAGAAGAAAACAGTATATGTGAATTCCAACATACATAATATCAACAAACTAACTGTGGCCAACAAACAAAATGGAACTCTAATCAAGCTGATTGCTACAAAAGAGTTCCATATAAATGATATTTCTAGTTCTGTTTCATCTGCAAATTGGTTTAATATAACAATTTTAAATTGTCAGCTAGACACCCTCTCGTTGAATCAAGCTATACTTCAGAACCCAGTATCAAAAATAAAGACCATTCAATCTGCAGAGTCTGCACAAATTTCATTATTATTAGATACAGATATTGAAGATATTGATTTAGAGATTAAAAAAAATGAAATTAATTTTATGTTAAGGAATTCCATTGCCGAAAATGCAAGTAAAATCAATGAATTAAGATCTAAATGGCTGATTGATACCATTGTGATTGACGCAGGACATGGAGGAAAAGATCCAGGAGCAGTTGGACACAAGCAAAAAGAAAAAGATATAACTCTTGACATAGCAAAAAAATTAGGCAATTTAATTAAGCGAAACCTAGGATTAAATGTAGTGTATACCAGAGAAGAGGATGATTTTATTCCACTATGGAAAAGGACAAAAATAGCCAATAATGCTGAAGGTAAATTGTTTATTAGCATCCATGTAAACTCAACTGCACATAGTTCGTCAACAAAAGGCTATGAGACTTATTTATTAAGACCTGGTAAAACCGACAATGCAATAGAGGTAGTAGAAAGAGAAAATGCAGTGATTGATTTAGAACAAGAAAAACATCAATATGTTGATTTTACAAATGAAAATTATATTATAGCATCAATGGCACAAAATACTTTCATGAAAGAAAGTGAAGATTTTGCTGCACTTATTCAAAAGCATTTTAAAAAGACATTAAAAAATAAAACAAAAGATAGAGGCGTTAAACAAGCCGGATTCCATGTTTTAGTTGGAGCAACAATGCCAAATGTATTAATTGAAGTCGGATTTTTATCTAACAAACAAGAGGCATATAACTTATCAAAATCATATTATAGACGACAAATTGCAGAATCAATTTTTCAAGCTATAGTCGATTTTAAAATTAAATATGAAAAACCAATATTGAAACAATGAATAAAAATCTTCCAATAGGCGTTTTTGATAGCGGGTTAGGAGGACTAACAGTATTAAAGGCTTTACAGAAAAAACTCCCCAATGAATCCTTTGTCTATATAGGAGATACTGCACATGTTCCATATGGAAACAAGAGCAAGTCATCTATTATTAATTATACTACAACCCTAAGTACCTTTTTAATCAATACATATAATGTGAAAATGATTATTGTTGCATGTAATACAGCATCTGCCATAGCAATAACAACATTACAAAGTTTATTTCCTGTTCCTATTTTAGATGTTATTAATCCAATGGAAAAGCTTTTATCGGAACATAAAGCTCTTCAGCATATTGGGATTATAGGAACACACAATACCATTCAATCAAAATCATATAACAAATTATTATTTAAGATTAATCCACAATTAAAAATTTCATCTCAAGCATGTCCACTATTTGTTCCAATTATTGAAGAGGGATTAGAAAAACATCCCATTGCTGAATTAATGATTCATGAGTATTTATCTCCCTTGATTAAGAACAATATAGAGGCATTAATTTTAGGATGTACGCATTATCCAATATTAAAAAAAACGATTCATAGCTTGATTCCAAGAAAAATAGAAATTATTGATTCGTCTGATGTTTTATCATCATATGCAAAACAATATTTAAACCACTACAAATTAATGAATAGCAGCTCTAATATTAGTACTAAATTATTAGTTACTGATGCGAGCAGCCATTTTAACCAATTTGCATCCAAAATATTAAATAATAATTTTTGTAGCATCTCAACTATACAACCATTTTAATTATAATAATATGGAAGCAGAAAATTTTTTACTTTCACTTGATTCGAAAATTATCAAGTATGGATTAGATCGAACCATACGACTATTAAAGGTTTGTGGCAATCCACATTTATCTGTTAAATCCATCCAAATTATTGGTACTAACGGCAAAGGGACCACAGCCTCAATGCTTTCTAACGTATTAATTCAAAATAATTATAAAATTGGATTATATACTTCCCCTCATTTAGTTAGTATTAATGAAAGAATTAGAGTTAATCATAAAAAAGTTTCAAATAATTTTATAAATAATTTTATTAAAAAGCATAAAAAGGATTTATTAATCATAGAACCTTCATTTTTTGAAATTATGACAGTCATGGCTTTGTGTTATTTTGTAAAACATAAAATAGATTTTGCAATATTAGAAACCGGATTAGGAGGACGACTAGATAGTGTAACCGCAGCTTTAGCAGGCACCCTAGTTTATACCCCTATAGATATTGACCATATATCAATATTAGGAGGAACCTTAAAGCATATTGCTAAGGAAAAAGCCGGAGCAATATCTCAAAGTAGTCAGTTTATTTTTTCCACTATACAAGATAAAGCTGTTGACCAAATTTTAAACAGTAGAGCACAGCGTTTTAATAAAAAGATTTTGTATGACATTCCATATCTAGATGAACCAGGATTTATAGCAAAACATCAGGCTCAAAACGCAAGTCTTGTATATTTTACTCTTAAGCATTTAACTGATTCATATTCATTGAAATTATCTATGACAAATATAAAAAAAGTATGCCAAACAACGTTTTGGCCAGGAAGAATTCAATTTCTTCAAAAAAAGCCAGATATTGTTTTTGATGTTGCTCACAACAATCATAGTCTTCAGGCCTTTATTGATTATTTTTCTACCATTGCAGGCAACTATCATCATCTCAATCTTGTTATAGGTTTTGAAAAAGGGAAACAAATCGATGAGAGCATGAAAAAACTTTATAAATTATTTAACCAAATTATAATTACAGAAACCAAAATTCGCCATAGCATGGAAGCTTCTTATATAGCATCGTTACACAGAAAAGAGTATGGTTCTTGTATTTCTATTGAATTAAACCCGACAAAAGCTATTACAGATTCTATAAACAAGATGAATAAAAAGGATATTACTGTAATTATAGGAAGTCATTATTTCGGCCCACATATTTTCAAGCTATTTAAAAATAGCTTTGATTTCCAAACAAAACAATATTAAGTTTCGTCGAAGAATTTATATATTAATCTTTGTACCCCAAAGAATTTGTTTTATCAATCAATCAGGAGAAAAGGATGCAAACAAGCGAATTAGTTCGTTTAACAGTTAAAGAGTTACAAGCACTAGCTAAAAAATTAGGAATAGAAGAAATATCTGGTGTTAGAAAACAAGACCTAATTAAATTAATCCTAGAAGCAGAAGCAAAAAAAGAAGGTAAAATATATGCAGATGGCATATTAGAAGTTATGTCTGATGGATATGGATTTTTACGGTCTGCTGAATACAGCTATTTACCTGGTCCTGATGATATATATGTATCACATTCTCAAATTAAACGTTTTAGATTGCGAACCGGTCACCTCGTGTCTGGACAGGTGCGACCACCAAAAGATAATGAGCGTTTTTTTGCACTTCTTCGAGTTGAAAAAATCAACAATATAGATCCAGAACAAAATAGAAATTTAATTTATTTTGATAACTTAACCCCACTATATCCGGAAGATCTTATTAAGCTGGAAACAACAGAAAGAAATTTTTCAACTAGAATTATTGATATGTTGGCTCCTATAGGCAAGGGACAAAGAGGGGTAATTGTTGCTCAACCCAAAACAGGTAAAACAATTCTTCTGCAAAAAATAGCCAATGCTATTGCTGCTAATGATGAGTCTATTAAGCTAATTATTTTATTAATAGATGAAAGGCCAGAAGAGGTTACTGATATGGCGCGTAGCGTTCAAGCAGAGGTTGTAGCCTCCACATTTGATGAA
>CAYOTG010000100.1:0-4527 GCA_964406825.1 uncultured bacterium | reverse complement strand
CCACCTTCAGTAAATTTCATAATATTACCTTTATGAACCAAAGTAACATTTCTTCTATTATTATTAATCGCATACTCTATAGCATCCCAAACAAGTCTTTGAGTACCTTCCTTAGAAACTGGCTTTAAGCCTATACCACAACTTTCAGGAAATCTAATTTTTTGATATCTATCATTAAAATTATCTTCCATTAATTTTAAAAATTTAATAGTATCTTTACTACCTGCTCTAAATTCAATGCCTGCATAAATATCTTCTGTATTTTCTCTGAAAATAGCCATGTTAATTTTATGGGGTTCCCTTACAGGCGATGGTACATTTTCAAACCACATCACAGGTCTTAGACAAACATATAAATCTAGTTTTTGTCTTAATGCAACATTAATGGATCTTATACCACCTCCAATAGGAGTAGTTAAAGGACCTTTAATTGCAATCAAATATTGATTAATAAAATCTAGAGTTTCATCTGGTAACCAAGTATTTGGTCCATAAATATCATTTGCTTTTTCTCCTGCATAAACTTCAAGCCATTCAATTTTTTTAGTTCCTTCATAAGCCAATTTAATAGCACTATCAAAAACTCTTTGTGCTGAAGCCCAAATATCAGCTCCTATACCATCCCCTTCTATAAAAGGAATAATAGGATTATCTGGTACATTCAGGACATCATTAGCCATTGATATAGCTGATCCAATAGTTGGCACCTTTACTTTAGACATTTAAAATCCCTAGTATGTTGTAAAATTTCCATTTATCACTTATTTAAATTACAAATTAATTCAATATTGTTTTTAATCTTTCTTTTACTTAGTTATACTCTCAAGTGCAGCAATCAAAGAAATATGTATAATATCATCAGTACTACAACCTCTTGATAAATCGTGAATAGGTTTATTTAGACCTTGCAGTAAAGGACCCCATGCAGTATATCCAGCTAAATATTGAGTAATTTTATATGCTATATTAGCAGCATTTAAATCAGGAAAAATAAAAACATTTGCTTGCCCATTTAACAAGGAATCCTTATTTTTTTTCTTTGAAACTGATTCATTGATAGCTGCATCAAATTGAATTTCTCCTTCACATAAAATATCTGGATATTTTTTTGAAAAAATACTAACAGCATCTTGCATTTTTTTAACAGTATAATGCTCAGCACTACCATTGGTAGAAAAAGATAGGAAGGCTACTTTTGGTTCTTCTTGAGCAATCATTTTATGAGTCATTGCAGCATTATAAGCTATTGAAACTAATTGGTTTATATCTGGTACAGGTATAACGCCACAGTCTGCATAAGTATATGCACTTAACCTATGGGGATTCATTAGAAAAAAACAACTGGATATCCATTGAGTTTGTTTTTTAAGTCCTACAATTCTAATCGATGACTTAATAACATCCGCCGATGAAGTCATAGCACCAGCAACCAAACAATCTGCATAATCTAAATCTAATAGGATTAAAGCTTTATTAAGTGGAACAGAAGTATATGTTTCTAGCATATCATCTGTCCAATTATTTGTAAACTTTTTATTTTTTATATGGTTTATATAAAATAGTGGGTCATCATATTCATCTACATCAACAAAATTTATTCCCATAGAAATTAAATGATTTTGAGCTTGTTTAACCCTTAAATCATTTTGCTCAGGTAATATTAATTTAATTCCCTTCTTCAGTACTTTTTGAGCAATTCCATCAATATATTTATTTGCCAATTTTAACCTTTTTATAAATTTCTTTCAAAATAATTGGTGAAACATAGTCTGAAATATCACCACCTAAAGCAGCTACTTCTTTAATTAGAGATGAGCTGATATGAACATATTTTCTATTTGGCATTAAAAACAAAGTATCAATAGTATCATTAAGACTTCTATTCATCATAGCCATTTTAAATTCATATTCAAAATCTGATAGAACGCGAAGCCCTCTAATAATTACATTAGCATGTTCTGATTCTGCGTAATTCATCAATAAACCATTAAATTGTTTTACTCTAATATTATCTTGTCCCTGAATAATCTTTTCAACCATTTTAATTCTTTCAGAGATACTAAACATAACATTTTTATTACTATCATTAGTTATTGCTATAATCAATTCATCAAATAAGATAGAAGAACGTTTTATAATATCATAATGTCCATTAGTTATAGGATCAAATGTTCCTGGATAAATTGCTATTTTTTTCATTCTTTTTTCCATAATATAATTTGTGTGTTCCCATAATACTTTATCTTGACATCTTGTTTTTTTTCAATTTCTTGCTTTTCCGATTCATAACAAAAAATACCCCGATTATTCATAATATTTGATACAAGAGGATACAAAGTATCAAATGAATATTCTCCATATGGAGGGTCTGCAAAAACAATATCATATTTTTCATATTCATCATTCAAAAACTTCAAAACATCAGACTTTATTATTGTTGATTTACTTGACAAGTTAAACATATCTAAATTTTTTTCTAATACCTTAATTATTCTATTATTTTTTTCTACAAATTTAACTTTTTCTGCTCCTCTACTAATTGATTCTAGACCTAAAGTTCCAATTCCTGCAAACAAATCAAGAACAGATTTCTTATCAAAATCTCTTATAGAATCCATTATTGATTTTCTTACTTTTGCCTGGGTAGGCCTCAATATATCTATTTTAAGATTATTTAACTTTCTGCCTTTAAAATCACCTGATATAATTTTAATCATTCTACAATCACTCTATAAATAATATTATTTGGAATATTTAACTCCTGCTTAATTTCTATAGAAAATTTATTAATTAAATTAAGCTCAGTAATTAAATTAATGAATTTGAAAATCTTATTAATATCAGAGACCATTATTAATTTATTTTTAAATATTTCTTGTTTGAGATCTAATCCTAAATCAGTCAACTCCTTATTTAATAAATCAATATTAAAATTTCTATTATTTTCTATTCTCCATGGAAGTTTAATATTCAAAACATAGTTGTTTTGAATATGATATCCTTTGATATTATATTTAATTATATTTGAAAAAGAGTTAAATAATTTATAAAAAGATTCTTCATTAGTGCATTTAAAGTCAATGAAAAACTGTTTTTTTTCGAATACTATTAAATTAATATTAATATCTGTCTGATTATCCTCAAGTATACTGATAATATCTTCCAATAAAAAAGATCGCTCTTTGTTCATGTTTGATTCAACAATATTGCCATAATTATAAAAATAAATAATTGACATTGATAGAATTACAAATAAAGCAAATACAAAAAAATACACTTTACTACTATTAGTTTTTTTATTTATATCAACACTAAGATTCCCTGTATTGTGATTATTATCTGTAAGAACATTAATTTCACTATCATCAATATCGCTAGAGCCTTGTATACCAGGATTATTTATAAGATTAATATCAGACATCAATCCCTCTCAAGCTATTACCATTCTCATTATAACCTAGTAAATGATAATAATTTTTTTTTCTTGATACTTTTTCCTTATTTAAAAATTTAGAACCAATATCCATGATTACAATATTATCTTTATTTTGATTGTATATTTTCTCTAACAATTCAAAATTAGATTTAGATTGATATAAATATATTTTATCATAAAAATTGGTATTAGGTTTAATATTATTATTTAAAAAAGAATCAACAAGAGAGATTAGGTTATTTTTTAATAATTTTTCTCCTATAGATTGGATACATTCTATTTTTTTACCACACCGCAACTTAAGATAACATTTCAAAACTTCTTTTTCATAGTATAATAGATAATGCACGTTTCTTTTGCCTATTTTCCATAATATATATTTATCATTTAAAGAAGAATTATAAATATGTATTGCATCGTTTGCTGAAAAAATATCTACGCTAAGATGTCTTAATTCATAATTATATTTGGCACAAGAATCCAATATATTATTTTTTAAATCCTTGCCTATATAAATGACCATAACCTCACCATTGTTTCCATCAATAGGATAATAGTATATATCATAATTATCAGTAATATATTTACCTAAAAATTCATTCTCATACCATTCAATTCTATCATTTAATGAAATTTGAGAATCACACTTAAAAGAAGTGATATAAACATTATCGCTATCTAATGATAGGGTTATTGTTTTTTTTTCATCATCCACATTTTTAATTTTAAACTCACTAAAAACATAATCTAAAAAATTTTCATGTGACTGAGAACTATAAGATAGTTTTTTGTAATTGATTACTTTGGGTCCTGATTCTGTGGGAATCCATTCAACGCAAAGCAAACTATTGGAAGTTTGAGATAAAGATAACAATTTAAGACCTCTATTCGCCTGCCCAACTTTTCACTCCACCAACAATCGATTCTTTTTTGCCAGGTTTATATCTAAAAATACCATATCTTAATTCATTATCTTCTGAATCAAGGGGAGACTCTATAGTAAAAATAGGAGCGGATGGATCAGATTCATCTATATTTAAAATAAATTTTTTCTTATCAAAATTATTTTTTGATATAGGACAATAAATAAA